>DATBFI010000701.1:0-7529 GCA_036558585.1 Chitinophagaceae bacterium | reverse complement strand
ATCTCATACTGATTTACTACCATTCCCAATCTGTTAACTTTTCATCATTAAAAAAATCAGTGACAGCAGGTTTGTCATCACCTGCTGCATGCATTTTCTTAAACGCCTTATCCCATCCCTTCCTGACATTTTTTTTCTTTGGCTTTATAGATATAGCATCATCGGTTAATTCCATTTCCAGAAAATCGTCTTCAACACCAATGGCATCCAACAGTTTCTTTGGATCAATAAAATTACAATACAAATTTCAGCAACAAGCCTAGAGCAGCAGCGACAAGTATGATCTGTGGTTCCTGTATTTTCTTTACGTAGATCAGGGTGAGTGCCGTGGCAATTGCAATGAGCGCCGTAGGAATGTCGATGATCGAACGCATGGCGATTACAACTACTGCACCCACCAATGCGCCAATAACGGCCGCAGTGATACCATCTACAAAAGCCTTGATGGATTTGTTCTTTGCAATCTTTTTAAAATATGGAGCAGGAATAACCGTAAATAAATAACAGGGCAAAAATGTTGCCAGTGCCGCAACAAGAGCGCCGGGGAATCCTGCAACGAGATAACCAATAAAACCAACAGTGATCACTACAGGGCCCGGTGTGATCATTGCTACAGCCACTGCATCTATAAATTGCTGTTCGCTTAACCAGTGATATTCTGCTACAACACCACCATGCAAAAAAGGAACAATAGCAAGTCCGCTGCCAAAAACAAAAGCTCCTGCCTTCGTGAAGAACAGCGCAATTTGCCATAGTATATTGCCGTTAAATTCCCAAAAGCCAAAACCCGTAAGAAATACAGAGGCTGCTCCCCCCGGATGTGACTTCATCCATTGTGGTGGCGCCTTGATCATCATGTATAAAAGGCCTGCTGCAACAAACAATAAAATTTCTTCTGATTTTGTAATAACGGTGATTGTTGCAGCAACAAGATACAACAACCACAACAGCCAGTTTTTTTTGAAGCCTTCAGTGCTGAATTTACTTACAGATTTGGTAGTGAGCTTATAAGAGCTCATAACAATAATGCCAATTACAGCAGCACCTACACCATAAAATACTGCCTGCATCCAGGGTAAGCCGCCAAATAGTTTATACGCAATGCCGATTACCACAACCATTAAAAAAGAGGGTAGTACAAATGCAATTCCTGCAAGCGTTGCACCTAATACGCCATAATGAACAAAACCAAGATAAATTCCCAGTTGCGCGGCCAAAGGTCCTGGTGCGAGCTGTGCCAATGCCAAACCTTCTTTGTATTCTTCTTCTGTTATCCATTTTCGTTTTTCTACAAGATCGCGATGCATATAACCCACTAATGCAACGGGGCCGCCAAAGCCGGTGGTACCAAGAAGAAGAAAATATTTGGTTAGTGTACTGAGTGAATACAACGGTTTCGAAATATTTAAATTTGGTGGATGTTCTGAAAACCATCCTGCCATTCCACCCTCAAGATAAAATGTGTTTATGAAACCGGATGCGGAAAGCATTTCTGCTGCGGACTGCGATCGCTCTTTACCATGATCGCCTACACAAACAATTGTATCCGTTTTAGAAAATGAAGAAATATTATTCATCAAATCTTCTGATGGAATATTAATTGCCGCGGAAATATGCTGCTTTTCATACTCCTGTGGCGAACGAATGTCAATTAGCCTGACAATAATGTTCTGTTGCTGCAATTGTTCTACTTCCTTTTTAGCGATGGGTCTTCTCATACAATTTAAAGTACTTTACAAAAAAGGGTAATGTTATTTCAAAAATTTCGGACAAGCTTATTTCTCAATTCAAACAAAAACCAGAACAGAATTAATCTTTGTACAGTGATTACTCTTACAAAATAAAATTTATAGCACAGAATTTCATGCCTGTTTTTACTTCGCACATAAATATAACCGGCTTTGAATTATTCTATTCTCTTGAATAAAAGTACAGGTTCACTGTTGTGGCGAATCCTTTTTCACTTAATGTGAAAAAACCTGAGTTATCGTTTGCAAAGGTTACCGCCTCTCCCTGCGGTTCCGGCGTATAAGGCAATATTGTATAACTTTTACCAAGAACCTGCTCTATCGTTTCATTCTGCGAACGGGTATAATAATATAAAGCGAGATAAGTTTTTATTATTATTTCCCTTCCATCGGGGGCAAAAGCTGCGCTTACAACATTGTTATAGTTTAACGCTCCCACCAGACTAACGGTATTAACAGATGTGGTGCTGTATGGGAAACTGAGTTTATAGATTTTTGAAAAAGCATCCCGTTTGGTAATAATGTATATATCTTTTGTGACTGGATCGATGAGTAAAGCTTCTGCATCATGTGCGCCGTCAGGATAGGTAAAATGGATCGCACTGAAACTTGCAACAGTATCTGTGGAAGCTGAAGGCTCTGCAAACTGATAGATAGTATAATCGGGAAAGCCAAGGTTGTTATCTCCAATATCCGCCACATAAATCGTGTCATTAACAAGTGCCATGTCTTCCCAATCACGATTTACCGCACCCTTAATATAAATTGTCTTTAAAACTTTCCCATCATGTCCTAAAAGGTACAATTGCGGCGGGTTACCGCTATCTTCCTCCACCCACAAATAGCCGGGATTAGTTTTGCTGTCTGCAATTCCTGATGCCTCATTAATAATTGGAACAACTTGTTTAACGACAGGCATCGAATCAAAAATTGAAGTTGTCGCTTTCGGGGGAAGTTCTTTATTGCAAGCGAACAGCAGCAAAGCATAAAATAAAGAGAAAAAAAATGAACAGTATTTTTTCATCCGTTTAGTTTAAGGCAAAAGATAATATTAAATAAGGTAATACCGGGAACAACTACTTATATGGTCCACTTCGAAAAGTTATTTCTAAAAAAAAGGCCTGCAATTTTTTTACAGGCCACAATTTTTACATCACCTCCTTCAGCCTCTCCCGATGTAAACCTCGAACATGCATTTTAAATTTTTTCATACCACATCTTCCAGTCTTCTGCACCATATCGTCACTTAATGATTTTTCATTATCAGCCAGGCTATCGTCTCCTGCTTCAAAAATGGCCTGTGGCTATCACCGGTGAAATCGGCTAATACTTTCAAATCTTTTTGCTGAGCTTTGGCATCGCAATAATAATCAAAGTCTAAATGAAAGATGTCACGAATGATGTACATCGTTTTTAACTTAAAGAGTGAAGAATAAAAACTATAGATAGAGAGATAGTAAGTGCCAACAATATACGATACCCATAAGAAAAATGCAAGATTTCTGCCTCATAATTTTTTCAGTTTGCTTTTTTGGTCAGCTTAAAATTACCACCGCAGAAATTAATAGTCAAGGTCAAGCTTTAATTTATCCTTTAATTCTTTTACAAGCGGGTATTGTTCTGCTATTCTTTCAAATTTTTGACGGTTGTTCAGCGTAAGGTGAGCTGGTAAGTGCTCCTGCTTACTCTCTTCAATAAAAACTTTAAAACTGACGCTCCTGTTGTTAAAAGCCTGCTGAACATGATCAAGCAGCAGGGTTCTCTCCTGCTCGATAAATTTTTGTTGCGTGATTGCATTTACCGTTACAGAAAAAAAATTCTCTGCTTCTATTTTTAGTTTAGCAAGTTTGAAAGTGCTGACGGAAGAATGTTTCTGCTGAGCATCCAGTTTCAAAATATATTGGTCCCAGCATTCACGTAGCTTTGACATTGTTAACGCCTCCGCTTCTTTCACTTCTTCAATAATATAATTGTCACCATACTTTTGACGCAATCCATCAAGTAAGCTTTTTTTATTGCCATTGCCTGATCTGATATTTTTTGCTGAGGGAGATTTTGTAGTTTTAGAAGGGGCAGTTTCCTCAACGGTTGGAGCTGCATTAACCGCTGTTGTATTATTTTTTTCTTCAGCTGGTTTTGGTGGTTCGGCAATTGTTGGTTCTATAAAAAGTTTTGAATTACCAGCGCTATTTTTTTCAGACCCGTTATTCTTTACCTGCAAAGGGTTAATAGATTTTATTTTATATGTTGCAGGTGTATTAATTCGCTTTTTTTTTACAATGCTGCCGTTGTCGGTTGCAAGTTCAATTGCCTGCTGGAGAAAATTCAATTTTATCAATGTCATTTCTACATGCAGTCTTTTGTTTCTTGCCATCTTATAATTTATCTCCGCTTCATTCAATATATTCAACGCACTAACAAGGTAAGAAAGACCGGTGTTCTTTGCAGCGGCAGTGTATTTGTCATGCATACCCTCTACAACATCCAGTAAGGATGCCGCTTTTACATCTTTGCAAACAAGCAAATTGCGCATAAATTCTGCAAAGCCATTCAGTACCATATCTCCCTCAAAACCTTTTTGGTTTATTTCGTCATAAAGCAACATTGCTCCGGCCAAATCCTGTTCCAGTAAAAAATCCAGAAGCTTAAAATAATAATCTTCATCCAGAATGTTCAGGTGGGCGAGTGTATTTTGATATGTTACTTCCCCATTCGTAAAACTCACTATCTTGTCAAGAATACTCAGTGCATCGCGCATACAACCTTCACTCTTTTGAGCAATTACCTGCAATGCTGCTTTCTCTGTCTTAATATCTTCCTTGCCTGCTATTTCCTGTAAATGCTCAACAGTATCATTGTTTGTGATGCGCTTAAAATCGAAAATCTGGCAACGCGATAAAATTGTTGGAAGTATCTTATGCTTTTCAGTTGTTGCCAAAATAAAAATTGCATAGCGCGGCGGTTCTTCCAGTGTTTTGAGAAATGCATTAAATGCACTTGCACTAAGCATATGTACTTCATCCACGATATACACTTTATATTTCCCGGCCTGCGGTGTAAACCGCACCTGTTCTACAAGGGAGCGGATATCATCAACCGAGTTATTGCTTGCAGCATCAAGTTCATGTATATTCAGTGAGGTACCTTCGTTAAAGCTTTTACAGGAGTTGCATGCGTTACAAGCCTCACCATCTGGTTGTAAATTTTCGCAGTTTATAGTTTTCGCAAGTATTCGTGCACAGGTTGTTTTCCCCACCCCACGTGGTCCGCAAAATAAAAAAGCATGTGCAAGCTGATTATTCTTTATTGCATTCTTTAACGTAGTAGTAATATGAGCCTGGCCCACCACAGTATCAAAAGTTTGCGGCCTGTACTTTCTCGCTGAAACAATAAATTTCTCCATAGCAGCGTGCAAGATAAGCATGTTAAAGATTTATGCTTAATCGTTGTCGCTTTAATTGTACACATTTAATTATTTTTTGTGTTGATTTTTTTGAGCCAGGCGCCAGTATAACTATAAAGCTTTTCTTGCGTCGCACACTTGTACTGAAGTAGAGATATCAGGTGGCACCGGTAATTTACATTCTATATAATGACACAAAATTTATCGATTGCCAAATATGGTTCAAGTTGTATAAGCCAGGGTCATTTGAACCATCCCGCAAATTTTTTTTTGAAAAAAACAAAATTTAATTTGGAAAATTAACGATGTTAAGTATTTTTACGTCGTAATTAAATAAAATATGGGCATAACAGAACGAAAAGAAAAACAAAAACTTGAAATAAAAAAGATGATACTCGATGCATCGATGAAACTCTTTGTGGAAGAAGGTTTTGAGCATGTTACAATGCGTAAGATAGCCGACCTTATTGAATACAGCCCTACAACCGTTTACCTCTATTTTAAAGACAAAAATGAAATCCTGTATAACCTGCATGAACTTGGTTTTCAAAAAATGGGAGAAAAAAACCAGAATCTTGCTGAAATTGAAAACCCGCTGACGCGCTTGTTTAAAATGGGAGAAAATTATATTGAGTTCGGTCTTGAAAACCCGGAGTTCTATGATGTAATGTTTATTCAGCATGCGCCGATGCAGGTTTTGGAACAGATGGAAAATTGTGACTGGAAGCATGGAGAAATAGCACTAAATACATTAAAGCAGACCGTTGAAGAATGCATGCAGCAAGGCTTTCTGAAGAAAGGAAATATTGACGCAGCTTCCATGTCGATATGGGGAATGGTGCATGGGCTTGTTTCTCTGGCTATTCGTCAACGACTTGATAAGCTTTGTCCGCCCGCAAATAATTTTATCGGAAACGCAAATCTTAAAACAATGATGAGGCAATCATTAAACTGGTTCCTTAACTCAGTTGATCAATCGGGGAAGAAGAAATAAAATTTTTTTTGATGTAAACTTAACATTGTTAATTATTTGAACGCCATTAATAAATCGCACTTATGAAGAAAAAAAATTTGCTGCTGTTTATAGCACTGCTTATTCTTTACGCCCTGTGGCAAAGAGCTGTTGGTCAAAGCATTCTAGATAATTATATCAGGGAAGGTTTGGATAGCAATGTTGCGTTAAAACAACAAACATTCGATCTCGAAAAAGCAAAACTTGATCTTGAAAGAGCGAAAGCGCTATTCTACCCGCAGGTTGGCTTTAATGCGCAATACACATTGGCAAAAGGGGGCAGAACAATTGATGTGCCGCTCGGTGACCTGCTCAACAATGTTTATTCTTCTTTGAATCAGCTTACATCCTCCTCAAAATTTCCGCAGGTGCAAAATCAAAGCGTACAATTATTGCCAAACGATTTCCAGGAAACAAAGGTTGAAGTAAGTATGCCTATTTATAATCCTTCTCTTGGATACAATAAAAAAATCAAAGACGAATTGATTAATACGCAGCAACAGCAAGTGAATTTATATAAACGTGAATTGGTATATAATATCAAGCAGGCATATTTTAAATATTTGCAGGCATCAAAAGCCGTCGCCATTTATAATAATGCACTGGCAACTGTGAATGAGAGCTTACGCTTTAATGAAAAGCTTGTAAAAAACCAGGCAGCTACTAAAGAAGTTGTACTGAAAGCAAAAGCAGAAGTGAGCAAAGTACAAACCTCTTTGGCAGATGCAACACAACAACAAAAAAATGCAGCGGCGTATTTTAATTTCCTGCTCAATCAACCATTAGAAACACCGATCGCATTTGATTCAACACTTATAACATCACTGCGAAATGAGATGCAGGTTGTGGTTGAAGTTCCCGAAAATCGTGAAGAACTGCAGCAATTAAAAAGCACGCAAAAAGTGTTGGAAACAAATCTCAAATTAAATGAAACATACAAATTGCCTGTGCTGAATGGCTTTTACAACATCGGCTTCCAGGGCTATGGCTATAAATTTAACAGCAATCAATTTTTCCAGCTTGGCGGTTTGCAACTGAAGTGGAATATTTTCAGTGGCAACGATAATAAGTTAAAGGCAAGGCAGGCGCGAATTGATATTGATGCGATCAAAAGTCAGTATGAAGATGCTGAAAACCAGTTACTGCTTCAGGTTACCACCACATACAACACTTATCAATCGGCAGTTATAGCCATGCATAGTGCAAACGATGAAGTGTTGAGTACCAAAGAAGCTTACAGGCTAACACAAAGCCGTTACCAGCAGGGCGAAGCACTGCAAATTGAATTGACAGATGCCCGCACAGAAATGACAAACGCAGAAATAAAATATTCACTCGCACAACTTGCAGTGTTGAATAAAGCCGC
>DATBFI010000700.1:0-2393 GCA_036558585.1 Chitinophagaceae bacterium | reverse complement strand
CTGGCAGGTTGCTCTCCAGCAGAGCCTGCTTCCTCTTCTGGTTGACAAGGAATATTACAAAGAATAAATGAATAAATCACCAACCATTTTTCAGTACATTACCAAAAAAATTGAAATATCAGCTAAAAGCGACCCTTCTTTCTTTATTGCGGCGCAATAAAATGAACTTTTAACCACTACCTGTTTAAATCCCCGGCATTTTTTTAACAGTAAAATAAATAATCGCCAACAATATTGCAAATGAAAACGTAAACATCCATGCCTGCATATGCTCCCATGGTTCGGCGATATGACCAAGCATTGTATGGATCACATCTCCCGGTCTTGTAATTAAGTTCCAACTGTTATAACGTTTAAATCGCCCGAGGTATATACCATAACTGCACAGTGTGATCAGGACGATTATTGCCGGCATCGTCCATTTCGTTTTCAGATGCTTAGCCAAAAATTTTTCAACCTGCATTAACGAGGTAATACCCAATACAACACCATTCCATGCTCCGGACACAACCAGCAGCAGATCGAACCAATATGGCACTCCCGGCCTTTGCTCAAAATGAAAAAGATCAGTAATAATGTAAGGCGCATTGGGTAAAAACAACAGCCAGCATAAAAGTAACAACACTACCTTCATATTTATCTTCCGGCATTTTCTTAACTGTCTGCTGAAAAAATAAGGAACTGTTGCAAGAAATAAATTCCATGGATAAAAGAAATACTGTACATCATTTGTGTAGAGAAATCTTACAGTAACAAGACCAATAGTAAATGAGATGGACAGTAAGATCATTTTTTCGAAGTCGCTTAATCTTTTCATCATAACAATGCAATAATTTTTGGAATAAAAATAATACAACCAATAGCGGTACTTATTATGGAAGCCCATAAAACTCCAGCCGCACTTATATCTTTAACAATCTTTATTACCGGATGAAAATCTTTGTGTACCAGATCACAAAGCTTTTCTATAGCGGAATTTACCATCTCCAGGGCCAGCACAAGTCCTATGCATAGAAGTATCATGACCCACTCCATTGACGATATTTTAAAAGCAAAGGCTGCAGCAATTATGGTGCATGAAATAAGTAATTGGATTTTACCATTACGTTCACGCAAAAAGAAATTTTGCAATCCGCTAAAGGCATGATAAAATGCCATGGATAAAGTATGTTCCCTGGTCATGATAAGTATGTTTTTGTAAATACCTTCTTCTTTTATCATCTATATTATTCATTTTTTGTTAAGCAATTGCAGGAAAGGGAGAAATTGTATTATCATTTACATTTTTTCCATGCTTCACTTTTGATAAGATCGCTTCAAGAAGGGGCAGCATCTTATTTAAGCCCTGCGTTTTGATGGTGAAATTCCACAGTGGCTCAAATTTCTTCCATCCACCGGCATAAGTAAAATGCTTAAGTGCATGTTTCATATTATCATGTTGCAAACTCGCTTTGAAAATATTGCTCCACGTATAAAAAGATTGATATGCCCAGTCATAACCCTTCTTTAACTCGTCAGTTGTGAGGCCCTTTGTTTTGTAAACAACATGACGTGTGTCATACAGGTCCCATTGCCTGTGCAGGATACGGCCATCCGCCTCCATGTCTTGGAATAATTTTGTGCCCGGATACGGTGTGAGTATATGAAAAGTGCTTGTAGTTAATGCCTGTTCAACAGCCCAGTCGACCGTGCGTTTAAAAACATCTTTATCATCATCATCCAAACCAAATACAAAACTTCCGTTTATCATGACGCCTAATGAATGCAATCGTTTAATCGCTTCCGTATAATCCTTCCCAAGATTTTGCTTTTTATTACCCTGCATAAGGTTACCATTGTTCAATGTTTCAAATCCAATAAATATGCTTCGGAGACCTGCTTCTGCAGCCTTTTCGATCAAATCGCCTCTTAAAATAGCATCAATCGTTGAGGCGCCCTGGAAAACACGATTCATTCCTTTCATACCTTCAAACAAAGCAGATGCAAAACGATAGTTGCCAAGCAGGTGATCATCGAGAAAATACAAATGTCTTCCGGGCAGCCTTTCTATTTCTGCCAATGCTGCATCTGCTCTCTGCGTATAAAAACTTTTACCACCTTCGAAGAAAGCATCCTTATAGCAAAAGCTGCAATGATGCGGACAGCCCCTCGAAACAACAATGGAATTTGGAACTAAGTAAAGATGTCGTTTAATAAGATCCCTTCTTATTGGCGGTATAGTTTCTAAAGTTCGTTCCTGTGAAATGTACACTTTTGCAGGGTTGCGATTGTAAAAATCTTTCAGAAAGCGCGGCCAGCTTTCTTCACCTGGTCCAAGAAAGATCGTATCTGCATGTTGCATTGCTTCTTCAGGCAATGATGTTACATGTAATCCTCCCAGACAAACATGACAT
>DATBFI010000699.1:0-3603 GCA_036558585.1 Chitinophagaceae bacterium | reverse complement strand
CCTCAAATTCTGCTCATCAATTTTTGGATCTTCCTTGTCCTTTACATCAACAGCATATTCAAATGGAACTTTGTCAAAATAAAAAGAACTATTACCTGACGTATTAATCGTTAACTGTGGCATTGTATTGCCCACTTTGATCTCAATGGTATCGAGAGAGTTTAATCCTGATGGATCAGTGACTTTTAGAGTCACATGGTATACTCCTTTTTTTGCAAAACTGTGAACCGGGTTTGGCTCAGCGGATAGTGTTTTATCATCATCAAATTTCCATTCATAGCTGAGTTGATCATCTTCATCATAATCATAACTGTTATTGCTGTTGAAATTTACTTTTAAAGATGCAAGCCCTATACTGTCACCTGCACTAATGTTTGCTACAGGCGCCCTGTTGCCGCCATTGTAATCAATTCTTACAAGACGTGCATCATTATTATCTGCACCGTAAACGGAACCATACTCCAGCAGGTACATAATTCCATCAGGTGTAATATCCATATCAATAGGTCTCCTGAAATCACCTGTGAGCGGCATGAACGCTTCCATTCTCTTATATTGTTCCTTTTCATCAAAACGTATAACAAATATCCAGTTACGCATCCAGTCAAAAACAAACAAAGCCTTATCATAATATTCCGGGATGCTGTTTTTCTTGGCGAGGCTTTTATTAAAATGATAAACAGGCCCAGCCATTGCACTTCTGCCACCCTCTTCCAAGTCAGGAAATTCCAATGAAAGATTATAGGGATACCATATCATTGCTTTTGTTGGTGACGGAAGTGTTTTAATTCCTGTATTATTAACAGAGGTGTTTGCAGGTGTATTTACATTAAATAGGTCGCCAACTTTTTTTGTGGCAAAGTCTGAATCATGGTATGCTTTATTATCGCCCACAAAATAGGGCCAGCCATAGTACCCCGGTTTCTTTGCCTGGTTAAATTCATCATAGCCTCTTGGCCCGTGTCTTGAATCCTCGCCCGCATCGGGGCCTACTTCGCCCCAATATAAAGTAGATGTTTCCTGGTCAACAGAGATACGATAAGGATTTCTGCAACCCATTGTATAAATTTCAGGTCTTGTTCCCGCCATTCCTTTGGAAAATAAATTTCCTTCAGGAATGGTATAGCTGCCATCCGGTTGAGGATGGATGCGCAATACTTTTCCGCTCAGGTCATTCGTATTTCCGGCAGATCGCTGTGCATCAAAGATTTTTCTTCCGGGTCTTTCGTCCAAAGGCGCATAACCGTCTGACTCAAATGGAACGGTGTTGTCACCGGTAGAAATAAAAAGATTTTTATGTTTATCCCATGCAAGAGAGCCGCCGGTATGTGCGCTTACTTCCATGTCAATGGGAATTTGAATAATAACTTTTTCGGAAGTAAGATCAAGAGAATCGTTGCCTGTGATTGTAAATCTTGAAATGTTTTGATGAGCAGGTTGTTTGTTTGGTGTATAGAAAAAATAAATGTATTTGTTGTTTTTAAAATCAGGATCGATTGTAACACCTAACAGGCCATTGCCAAAGGCTTCTTTGGTATCGGGCAGAACAGGAAATTTGTACACAAGCTTTGTTGTATTTGCAAAAGGGTTATACGCATAAAAATTACCCGAGCGTTCTATAAAATAAACAAACCCGCCCGGGGCAACTGCCAATTCCATTGGCTCATTCAAATCATTGGAGAGAATAACTTTTGTGAAACGATTTTCCTCAGGAGCTTTTACTGCATAAGATTTTGAATAGTCGAGCCTGATGCTGTCGGGACCCATTGCATAATTTATTCCAGCAGCCAAATGTTGTAAAAACAATGGCTCACTAAAACTTTCCTTTGTATGTCCTCCTCCTGTGTAAAAAGCTCTTCCGCCGTCATATTGATGATACCATGCAATGGGATGATATTTTCCATTTTCGCCTCCTTCATATGACTCTTCATCAAGCATTGCCAGTACTTTAATATCGGCACTTATATTTTTATAATTATACCATTCATCGGTGCGCTCCCACTTTAGGGGCAAACCCTTTGTTGCAGCATTTGCTGTATCTGTAATAACAATGGAAGCCTGTCTTACATTAGGATCATCCGGATGACTTTTGAAATAAGCACCCACTAGTTTATTGTACCATGCCCAGTTATATTCCGCATCCGCTGCTGCATGAATCCCTAAAAAACCGCCGCCTGCTTCTATGTATCTCTGCAATGCAACCTGCTCGTCACTGTTTAATATATTTCCGGTAGTACTCAAAAAAATTACTGCCCTGTATTGTTTGAGGTCGTTGTCATTAAAAACAGAAGCATCGGAAGTAGTGTCAACTTTGAAATTATTTTGATCCCCTAATTTTTGGATAGCTGCAATACCATCAGGAATTGATTCATGGTGATACCCCTTTGTAAGTGTAAAAAGTAAAACCCGGCGCTCATTTGACATGTTTTTGCATGCTGAAAGAAAACATGCGATCATGATGATAAAATAAGCGGGCGATAAAACGATTTTTCTCATGGCGGATGTTATATTCACTTGATGAAATTTTGGGAAGCAATTAAGTTGTAATGGATACTTACACAAAAGGGCAAAGAAATGTTTCTGTGATCTTTTCACCAAATGAATTTATACATTCGAGTTGGGAAGCATATTAAACGTAGTGAAGCGGATGAATATTATTTGTCGATCTACCCCGGAGTATTGATTATTTCAGTCCTTTTAATATTGCTGTTTCTACTGGACAATGTTCTTTTTCCGGCGAACTGATATCAAAGTCAGTCTTTGTCTGCAGGGGTGGCTGGGCCATAAATTTGGGCATTGTGCCGTGATTGTCCTGGGCAGCATGTACAATAAACGGGTGACATAGATAAACCGTTCCTGCTTTTCCGGTGGCTAATGTTTCTTCACATTTTGGCAATGTGTTTAGCTTTTGAGCCAATTCCATAAATGTGAGTCCCTTTTCACCTGCTGGTTTCAAAATTTTCGCAACTTCTATATGCGAACCCACCCTGATAATAGTTGGTGCATCCTGTTCAAAAACATCCGAAAATAAAAACAGCATCAGCAATGCCCTTCCTTTCGAATAAAAATTTATCCGCCATTCAAAATAATTATTTGCGTCTTCTCCCGGAAAACTTGCGTCCACATGCCATCCTGTATCTGTTGCAGGCACCTTGCACGGAAAGCGTATCGGAAATGAGCCTAATGTTACTCTTGGCAGCCATTTGCCTTCCCCTGCTAATTGATCAAAAGCTTTATGCAGGATAGGTGTGTTTGCTGCTTTTTTGAAAGGTTCAAATGCCATCTCCCTGATACGGATTACGGGTTGCGTCCAGCTTTCAGGATTGTTGGGGTCACATTGCGTGGCTGTCCATAAAAGGGCTCGGCATTCGTTGGCAACTTCTATGGGAAAGGCGTTCTCTATCTTTATGAAACCTTTGTTAATGAAACCGTTTATTTGTTCTGTTGATAGTTGCATTTGTCTCTAAGTATAGGTAGCGGTATCACCGCTAAAGTTCAGGGTTGCCAAGTGTGGAAATGCGTTTTACAGTCCACTGGTTTTCTGGCTGCAAAGAAAAAATAATTTGGTGAATTTTATAAGCTCAATCAAACAGGATTTTACCT
>DATBFI010000698.1:0-8261 GCA_036558585.1 Chitinophagaceae bacterium | reverse complement strand
GCAAGAGGTACTACAGTTCCTGAAGCCGGCCTGTAATCAATGTTACCTAAAGTTGTTCCTGTTAAGGTGCTCGCATAGCCCATCCAGGCAAAAGGCATTCTTCCCACAAAAATTCCGGTGCCACCTCTGAGAACTAAACTCTGATCACCATGAATATCCCAGTTAAATCCAACTCTTGGCGATACGGTTACTTTGCCTAACCAGTCATTCGTGAATTCATTCCATGGAGTATGTGAATAAGTTGGATCTTGAGAAACATAATTGTGGGTTGTATCTACATTAGGATCTAAAGGAAACTTATTGCTTAAAAAAGGATAATCAATCCTGATACCAGGAGATAATTTGAACTTCCTGCTAACAGAAATTTCATCCTGTGCATAAACGCTTAAGAAATTTACATTGTAGTTGGAATTAGGTACTTCATTGTACAAGCCCTCTCTCGTGTTTTTACCATCATCAAAAGTAAAAGCGCCTCTTATACGGCTCGGCTGACTGCCAAGAAACGAAGTAAGGTTAGAGTATTCCCATCTCCCGTTCCATGAGTTGATGAAACCATAAGTAAGATCATAAAACTCATTGTGTGTGCCGAAAGTAAATTTATTAATCCCTTTGGTCCATGTAAGATTATCGGTTAACTCAATAGTTTGCTGGCGCATATTGTAAACAGATGCTTCACGCCATGTTCCTAACCAAACTTTACCACCGCCGATATCCATGAAGGGTGAGAGCACACCGGGAAATGTCCGGTATTCGTGCACTTTAATAAAGCTTGCGATCAACTGGTTATTTAAGTTATTGGTAAGCTTCATTTTCAATTCACCGACAAGATTTAAATTTTTTGTGTACTGTGTAAAATCAGCAGAAGAGAATTGAAAGTTAGTTGAAGTGCGTTCGAGATTATCGCCCAAGCCATCCGTGTAAATACCACGCAGCATAAAAGTATTGCGGTCATTTATATTCCAGTCGAGACGACCGAAAAATTTATTACTCTTCGTAAAAATTTTGTATGCTCCATAAGTTCCCGGATCGTAATTATAATTTGTTTTTAGAAAGTTAGAAATGCTTTGCGCATCTGCAGCACTTATCGCTGCGCCCGGATCACCCGCATTATAAAATGTAGGCTCCTGCCTGCGTGTTATTTCTGCATTTGCAATAAAGAATAATTTATTTTTAATGATCGGTCCGCTTAATGTAGCGCCAGTTTGATAATCGTGAAAATCTGAACCCATAGATGTCTTTAGCCCATCGGCACTTTTACCAACCAAAGAATGGTTTCTGCCATATCCATATATTGAGCCATGCAGATCATTTGAACCACTCTTGGTTACTGCATTCACACTTCCGCCTGTAAAGTTTCCAAGTTTTACATCATAAGGACTTAACTGAACCTGCACTTCCTGGATCACATCCAGGCTGTAAGGATTTGTTCTTGTGCCTGCGCCTGATGTACCAGCTTGCCCGCCTCCGCTCACACCTCCGAATGAATTACTAAAACCAATCGCATCATTATTTACGGCGCCATCAAGTGTAATATTATTATAACGGAAATTAGTTCCTGCAAAAGAATTATTATTTGATTGCGGTGTTAATCTTGTAAAATCCTGTAAGCTTCTGCCAAGTGCAGGCAACGTATTTATTTGTCTTGTACTGACTGTTAAACCGGAACCTGCGCCTCTTCTTCCCGCTCCTACAACTACTTCCCTGAGTTCATTGGTTGCGGGAGTAAGAGACATAACAATATCAGGATTGTTGCCGAGTATAAGATTTATATCATCCAGAGTGTTTTCACGGAAACCAACAAAACTAACTTTGATCGTATAAGGCCCTCCCGGGTGCAGGTTTGGCACAACAAAAATTCCTTTACTATTGGATTGAGTGTGTGTTTCATAACCCGTAGGCAAATATTTTATGGAAACAGTTGCTCCCACAACAGGAGCACCTTTTGAATCATTTACAATACCATTTAAAGTTGAAGTAGTTTCCTGCGCATAAGAGTGAGGTATCATAAATGATAAAAAAATGAACAGGGTGATAATGTTTAAGCTTCGCATGTGTAGTATTTTTTGCAAAGCAACACCCGTAATGTTACGGTCGGGTTAACACATGATTAAGCAATTGTTACTGCAAGGTTAGGACAATGTTATTTGAGTATTATTTGTGGATAACACGGATTTATATCAGGTATCCAATGATTTTTTCAAAACTAATATTAAGAAATTGTTACCAAAAAGGTCAAATTCCGATGCTTGGACAAAAGGCCTATACTTTTGTAAAAATTGAATTATGGCATTGAACCTGCTTAAAATTTTTATGCCAAAGGACAGGGTCTTCTATTCCCTGTTTGAAGAGATTGCTAATACCGTTGCAAAGATGGGAACCATTTTAAAACAGGCAGTTTGCGAACCAAATTTTGATAAACGGAGCGCTATTGTTTCGCAACTGGAAACTATGGAACATGTTAATGATGAGCTGACACATAAAGTTTTCACGGAACTAGGAAGAAATTTTATTACACCTTTTGACCGTGAAGACATACATTATCTCGCCAGCGCATTGGATGATGTGGCAGATTATATTTATGCAGCGGCAAAAAAAATAAACTTTTACAGAGTAAACCCTAACGATACCGGTATACAAAAAATGGCCGACCTGATAGAACAAAGTTCCCATCAAATAAGAAATGCAGTGATGGAACTTCGCAACATGCGCAATATGCGGCAAATAACCGATGCACTGGTAAAAGTCAACTCCATTGAAAACCAGGCTGACGATATTTATGATATGAGTATTGACCGTCTCTTCGATACCGAGCCGGATGCAAAAGAGGTAATAAAGAAAAGAGAGATTTACCAGGCAATGGAAAATGCAACGGATAAATGTGAAGATGCGGGAAATGTTATTGAATCAATCATAGTTAAATATGCCTGACAACTGTGGCATATTTTATTCACTCCGGTTAATGCCTTAAGCAAACAATATGTCCCTTCTGTTGATAGTCATCATAATTCTTGCGCTTGCTTTTGATTTTATAAATGGTTTTCATGACGCAGCAAATTCTATTGCAACTATTGTATCCACAAAGGTCCTGACACCACTGCAGGCAGTTCTCTGGGCCGCATTTTTTAATGCGCTTGCATTTTTCATTTTCAGAGATCATGGTGTTGCCAATACTGTGGCCAAGACGGTTAATAAGGACAGTTATGATTTGATAGTGGTACTTGCCGGCATTTTAGCAGCCATTTGCTGGAATCTGCTTACATGGTGGTATGGTATTCCCTCATCTTCTTCTCATACATTAATTGGAGGGTTTGCCGGTGCAGCAGTAGCGCATTCCGGGTTCAGCAGCATTAACTGGTCTTTAAACGGAGGTATTAGTCTTACATTATTATTTATATTACTTGCACCTATTATTGGTATGATCATTTCTATGTTCATAACCATAGTCACTATACAACAAAGATTCTGGCTAAAGATTGCAATTATTGTTACAGTAGTGGCAAGTTGCCTGTTATTTATAAAATTTAAAAATGATTTTGAGCGCTATGGTTTACTCTCCCTGAGCGTCATTTTTGTTGGTTCCTATTTTTATAATCATTTCAGGGGTGAGAACGCTTACCGTACTGCCAATATGTATAAAAGATTACAACTTGTATCATCAGCTGCGTTTAGTATAGGTCATGGTGGAAGTGACGCACAAAAGGCAATGGGAATTATTGGTGCAGCAATGATTGCAAGTAATTATATCGGAGTTTTAAGCGAAATACCATGGTGGGTACCATTTTCCTGTTATACTGCTATTGGTCTTGGCACTATGAGCGGAGGATGGAAGATTGTAAAAACAATGGGAACACGCATTACCAAAGTTACCCCTCTCGAAGGAGTGTGTGCTGAAACAGCGGGGGCCATTACTCTTTTTACTGCTGCAAATCTTGGTGCTCCGGTGAGTACAACACACACTATAACAGGATCAATAGTTGGTGTAGGTGCTACAAAACGCTTAAGTGCTGTTCGCTGGGGTGTAACTGTAAATCTTGTATGGGCCTGGATTCTTACAATTCCTGTTAGTGGATTGCTGGCTGCAGGAATATATTCTGTTATAAGATTGTTTATGTAGAGGCTTATATAGCCAAGTTTTTGTTTACTTTGCACCACCATAAATGTACTTAATGAAAAAGATTCTTGTTACAGGTGGCTGCGGCTATATCGGTTCTCATACGGTTGTAGATCTCCTCGAAAATGGTTTTGATGTAATATCTATTGACGACAATTCACGATCTACTACTTTTCTTCTTGATGGTATTGAAAAAATAACACATAAAAAACTCAAAAACTATAAGGTAGACCTTAAAAATTTTGATGAAACGCTTGCTGTTTTTCAGGAGAATGAAGACATAACCGGCGTTATTCATTTTGCTGCTTATAAGGCAGTGGGAGAATCCGTTGAAAAACCTCTTGATTATTTTGAGAATAATCTTTTTTCTCTTATCAACCTGTTGAAATGTGTAAAAGAATTTAATATCCAGCACTTCGTTTTTTCTTCGTCATGTACGGTGTATGGCAATCCTGATAAAATCCCTGTAACAGAAGACTCTCCCATTAAAAAAGCAGAGTCACCCTATGGTGCCACCAAACAAATGGGCGAGGATATTACGAGGGAATTTGCAAGAGCATATAATGCCAAAGCTATTTTACTG
The DNA here is from genome assembly GCA_036558585.1 of Chitinophagaceae bacterium. GTDB lineage: Bacteria > Bacteroidota > Bacteroidia > Chitinophagales > Chitinophagaceae > DATBFI01. The sequence goes on along the minus strand of DATBFI010000698.1, from coordinate 3,567 downwards.
CGGTACTTTAACCCGGTGGGTGCCCATCCCTCCGCACAAATTGGTGAGTTGCCTTTAGGTAAACCACAAAACCTTGTGCCTGCAATCACTCAAACTGCAATTGGTAAATTACCTCAACTGATTGTTTTTGGAAATGATTACGATACAAGAGATGGCAGTTGTGTACGCGATTATATACATGTCTGCGATATTGCACATGCACATACACTGGCATTGCAATACTTAATGGAAAACAGAAATAAAAGCAACTGCGATGTGTTTAATCTGGGTACAGGGAACGGCGTAACCGTACTTGAAGCAATAAAAGCATTTGAAGAAGTAAGCGGTAAAAAATTGAATTACAAAATAGGTCCGCACCGCCCTGGTGATGTGGTTGCAATTTATGCCAATAACAATCGCGCAGTGAAATACTTAGACTGGCAGATAAAATATGATTTGCATGAAATGATGCGTACTGCATGGAATTGGGAGTTGAAAATAAAACAAGATGAAGAGTTGATCAAGAAACAAAACCCTATATTAAACTGATCTTGTGCATTATAATAAATAAATATAAACAACTAAGCACATGTTAAAAGATATCAAGGTATTGAATGAAAAAGAAACGAGAGGCGGTTTCGGGGAAGGCATTTATGAGATAGGCAAAAAAAATAAAGATGTTGTTGTGCTCACTGCTGATTTAGCAGGCTCTTTAAAACTTGGACCATTTATAAAAGAGTTTCCCGACCGTTTTATTCAATGCGGCATTGCAGAGGCAAACATGATAGGGATCGCTGCCGGTTTAACGATAGGTAATAAAATTCCTTACACTACTACATTTGCCAATTTTAGTACGGGCAGGGTTTATGATCAAATTCGCCAGAGCGTTGCTTATAGCGACAAAAATGTAAAAATATGCGCCAGCCATGCAGGGCTTACATTAGGAGAGGATGGAGCCACACACCAGATACTGGAAGATATTGGCCTGATGAAAATGATGCCTGGTATGACTGTTATTGTTCCCTGTGATTTTAATCAAACAAAGGCAGCCACTATAGCTATAGCAAATTATAAAGGTCCCGTTTATTTACGTTTTGGCCGTCCTAAATGGCCAAACTTTACAAAAGAGGATGGCAGTGACTTTGTTATAGGGAAAGCCCAGATGTTAAGTGAAGGAAACGATATCAGCATATTTGCCTGTGGTCATCTTGTGTGGAAAGCTATTCAGGCCGGAAAAATCCTTGAAGAAAAAGGATACAGCGTTGAGTTAATTAATATACATACCATTAAACCTTTGGATGAGGAAGTAATCATAAAATCTATTTCAAAAACGGGTTGTGCTGTAACTTGTGAAGAACATAATATTTATGGCGGGTTAGGTGAAAGTGTTGCCCGCGTTGCAGCTAAAAGCAAACCGATCCCAATTGAATTAGTAGGCACAAAAGATACTTTTGGGGAAAGCGGTAAGCCAGAAGAGTTGTTAAAAAAATATGGATTAGACACACCGGATATTGTAGCTGCTGCAGAAAAAGTAATTGCACGAAAAAAATCTTAAAAAACATTTGCTTGTTAAACTCCGTTTACAAAAACTCATCTTTAGTTTGATGAGTTTTTTAATTTTATAGTATTAAAGAAACTCTGCATGCAGCTTGACGATAAAGAACTATTACAGCAATTCAGGCAATCTGATACAAGAGAAAAGGCATTCACATCAATTGTAAAGAAATATCAGGAAAAACTCTACTGGCATATAAGGCGCATGGTGATTGATCATGAAGACACTAATGACGTATTGCAAAATATGTTTATTAAAGTGTGGAAAGGCTTGGAAAATTTTAAAGAAGAAAGCCAGTTATATACGTGGCTATACAGAATTGCGACAAACGAATCACTTACATTCCTGGAACAACAGAAAAAAAGATCATCTGTTAGCTTAAATGATGTGGAAACAGGGCTTGCCAATAAAATAATAGCTGATAAAAATTTTGATGCTAACAGGCTTGAGTGGAAATTACAACTTGCCATTCAACAATTGCCAGAAAAACAAAGGGCAGTTTTTAACCTGCGCTACTATGATGAAATGCCCTATGAAGAAATGAGCAAGGTTTTGGAAACCAGTGAAGGCGCCTTAAAAGCCAGTTATCACCATGCTGCAAAGAAAATAGAAGAGTACATAAAGAACCATTAAACTTTTATGTGCATTGTGGGTCAAATAATTTGTTAAAATGGAAAATAAAAGCAATAATATTAAAGAGTTAAAGGATATAGCGCCGGCCGTTGCCAACCTTTCAAATCACAATCTTTATTCCGTACCCCCGGGCTATTTTGATTCTTTGGCTGATTCATTGCTTCATTTTATTAAACTAAATAATATCAGGGAAAGTAATCCCTACTCTGTACCTGAACGATATTTTGATACGTTCGCAGATTCTGTTATTCACAGAATTAAATCAGGCAGCTCTGATGAAGTATTTCATGAACTTTCAGAAATAGCTCCATTGCTTACTACCGTTAATAAGGAAAATGTATTTTCAGTTCCCCATAATTATTTTGAAAAACTTTCTATTCCCGTTGCAGGTAAACCCGCTGCCAAAGTAATTTCAATTGGTAGTAACATTAGAAAATGGGTAACTTATGCAGCAGCAGCATCTGTAATTTTTATTGTAGCCGCAACCTCTTATTTATATGTAACTGTGCATAATCGTAATGCAGAACCGCTTACTATTGAGCAACGGCTTGCCCGTCTTAAAGATCAGGAAATTATTAATTATCTAAAAGAGAACGATGAGGTTATCTCAGGTGATATAATCCCGACTTCAGTGGAGCAGGATACGGAAATACAGGATATGTTACAAAATGCAACTGACGAAGAAATACAGAAGTATTTGGATGAGTATAGTGGTCCCACTGAAAAAACAGTTAAAGGGATTTAAATTTGCTTAAAGATGAAAAAAATCGTTTTTATTATTTCTTTATTATTTTTACATAATTACTTTTGTGTAGGTCAGACACAATCAGACACGAATGTTGATAAAATAGAGGGGATCAAGGAAACATATATGAATAAGGAGTTAAATTTAACTCCTGAAGAAGCTCAGAAATTTTGGCCAGTTTATAAAAGTTATTTCAAAGAAATAAGAGCCGCGAGAAAAAATTATGCTAATGATGAGATAGCTTTTGAAGAAAAGGTTGTACAAATAAGAAAAAAATATAAGGGCAATTTTAAAACAATCCTGAATTCTGACGAAAGAGCAAACAAAGTATTTGTTTCGGAAAAAAACTTAAGAGATCTGCTAAAAAAAGAATTACAAAACAGGCAACGATTGCGGCGACTTCCTAATCAACAACCAGTTAAAAGAAAAAATTAGAATACATTATTAAACTAGGTGTTTTTCATAGGTTAGCAACGGCCAGCTCTTTCCAGAGCGGGCCTATTTTTTTTTAGAAGGTAATGTACTGAAAAATGGTTGGTGATTTATTCATTTATTCTTTGTAATATTCCTTGTCAACCAGAAGAGGAAGCAGGCTCTGCTGGAGAGCAACCTGCCAGCAATAAGGTTGATGCTTGTACTGAAAAAGGGGTTGAGC
>DATBFI010000697.1:0-3023 GCA_036558585.1 Chitinophagaceae bacterium | reverse complement strand
TTGTTTTAAAGAATTAGTGGCGGTAAATAGTAAAGGTTTTTTTGTCGTTTAAAAAATCCCCCGCAGAAGATTGAATGGGGAATTTTTTTCGCAAAAAGCCAGCCAAAAAGAAGTTTCAGACGGATAAAGTCTTGGCAAGGTTTTAGAATTGATATTTATGAACTTCATTTTCTAATCTTTAAATTTTTGTTTATGCATATACAATCTTTTATTAGAGGTATTGCCGTTGGTTTTATATTGGGCGTTTTATATGCGCCTAACCGCGGCGAAGAAACAAGAAGAAAAATATCTGAAAAAGCCTCTAGTATTAAAGACACTGTTAAGGATACCTACAACGCTGTGTCAAATACCGTGAGTAAGGTGAAAAGCAAAGCAAATGAAATATTGAATAAAGGGCAGGAGAAAAATGACGATATAAGCAGCATGCCAAATTCAAGTTCAATAACTAATCCCTCCGGAATGGTTTAAATCAGCCTCAAAACTTTTCCCTTAAAAAAGAAAAAGCAACTATGGAAATATAGCTGAATAAAAACATTTGTTTTTACTGATCGATTGTTTGATTTCGTTTTTAAATATCTCTCAAAATTATTTTTTCTTCCATTCTCTTCCGGGAACCTCTACCCGAAAGTTTTCGATATTACCGTGATCCTGCAATGTAATATAGGCCGTTCTCCCATCTGCCCCGCCAAAAGCAATATTGCTTGGCTTTGCTCCATTTAATTTTATTTCCTGCAATAATTTTCCTTCAGGCGAAACTTTTGCAACAGTTCCTTTTCCATATCGTGCAATATAAAGGTTCCCATCTGTATCGCATCGCATGCCATCCATGCCGAAATCCGGAAACTCAATCAGCAATCTTTTATTACTGACAGATCCACTCTCAGACAAATTGTAAGCCCAAACCTTACGTTGCACAGATTCATTTACATACAATGTTTTTTCATCGGGACTTACTTCAATGCCATTAGCAGTTCCCATATTATCTTCAAGCACAGAAATTTTGCCGTCGGTATCAATGCGCCATATGCGGCCTGTACCTGCTTTCCAGTTGGGATCACTGGCATATAACCGGTCTTTACTGTCGATGGCAATGTCGTTGGGCTGATTCATTGTTGAATCGTGTGCGTATACATTAAGTTGTTTAGTTCCGATATCAACTTTAAGAATATTATGATTGGTATAATCAGCGATCAGCATTTCGCCTTTACTGTTAAAGCGGATACCATTGCCAACACTTCCATTCGGCAATTCTATAAATATGCTGGCCTCACCGGCTGGCGTTATTTTTCCGATGGTGCCCTCTTTTGAATAATTGACCGCATAAAGATTCCCGTTTTTATCAACAGCAGGCCCCTCAGCACCTGAAGTAAAACTATTTATAGGCGTTAAATAGGAGGACTTGTATAATTCCTCTGAGCTCTTTTTTTGTTTGGCAGTATTACATGCAACTACTACAAGAATGAGAAGAGAAGGTAAAATGTAAAATAACCTGCTCATAAAATTTGTTTTTTGAAGATGATGACTTACCGCAATAGATTTAACACAGGCATACACTTTTTCAGCAGTAACAAAAGATCTCAAACAGATGCCAGTAAAAGTTCTTCTTTGATTCTTGCAGCAACAATTTTTTCCTGGCCCGGTTTCAACATAAAAACAGTTAGCCTGATGCTGTTATCTTTTTCCCATGACACCACTTCTATGGACGGCGCTCCTTTACGCAGTTTTTCCGCAAAAGCATCCCGTGTTATTTTTACTTTGGAGTTGTCCCATGATATTTCGAGTGAGGGTGTATGATTAGCAACAGGCGGAACACTTATTTCGGTTGTAACACCACCCAGATTTTTTATCGCATCATTGATCACAGCAATACGCTCTTCCCAAATTTTCCATTCTTTGTTGTGGTCTCTTTTTATATAACTGTCCAAAGCAACATACATCCCGATTATTTCTTCTTTATTTACTTTCATGCCGCGACCTATATTACCACCATTGGGTGGGCCATTCAATCTTGCTGCTGCAATTAAATTTTTTTTGCCCATCAGTATGCCAGCGCTTTGCGGGCCACAAATGGCTTTGCCTCCGGAGATACAGACAAGATCGAAACCCATATCATTATACTTCCACAGGTTCTCAACGGGTGGCACGTCTGCAGCCATATCGATCATAGTTGGTATATTATGTTGCTTTGCGATCTGAAGAAATGCTTCGTGTTGTATTTGCCCGGTTGCTGCTTCCCTGTTCAGGAACCACATCATCGCTGTTTTTTCATTGATGGTGTGCACTGCATCTTCAGATGTTTCAACAGCAACAAGCTTAACACCTGTGTTGGTAAGGGCGTGATCATAACCTCCCATGTGAGTCTTCTGGACAATCACTTCTGATTTCATATCGGTTCCTTCCAGGTCAGGAAGTTGCGCAATTTTTTTTGTGTCTGCACCTGTGAGCACACCAGCCATTCCCAATACCATGGCAGACCAGCAACCGGCAGTAACCATTGCTGCTTCAGCATGACACATGGCTGCGATCTTTTCACCCACTTTGTCCTGCACTTCATCAAGCATCACAAATTCTTTTGCACTGCTGTTGATGGCATCCATCACTTCCTTAGGCATCAGTGATGCAGTCATAGAAGTATAGGTGCCGGCAGCATTGATAAACGTGCGCAAGCCAAGTTCGGCAAACACATCTCTTTTTGAACCGGGGGCTGCAACAGCATACGAAGAAGGAATAACACTGCCTATTGCACCGCCTGCAAATGGCAAAAGTGATAATCCTTTAATTACATTTCTTCGTTTCATGGTTTTAAAAATTTTGATTTATAAAAATTGAAAATTAAATAATATTTTCTTGGCCGGTCTTTCCTCCTCGATTCAGCACAAACAACTCACTATTCACCGTTCAGTACTTACTCCGATCTTTCTCACTTTATTTACCTCCTCAGCAATAATCGAATCATCATTATTATTGAAATGCTGTCTTACAAAAGTTAACACCTGTGCAATATCTTCATCTCTTAAGAAACT
>DATBFI010000696.1:0-3876 GCA_036558585.1 Chitinophagaceae bacterium | reverse complement strand
CGTTTGACAATCCTATCCCGGAAGTTTTATCTTTCTGCCCTTCTGATTGTTGGTTATACTTATTGCGAACAGTGAAGTATAAAATATCATTCTTTGCTTTCAGCTCAATATTTATTTCTGCACGTTCAATAAGCCCGGTTCCGTGTTTAAAAGCATTCTCCACAAAAGGAATTAACAACATTGGCTCGATACTATAATTGCCATTAATTTCTTTAAAGCAGGTTTGTATAAGCACATTTTTTCCAAATCGCTGTTGTTGCAGGTCAATATAGCTTTGCAGGTACTCTACTTCTTTTTCCAGTTGCACCTTTTGTTCATCTGTTTCATACAACATATACCGCATTAGTGAAGAAAGTTTGATGAGCGAAGGCTCTAATTGCTCAGATTTTTTTCTTGCCAATGCTACCATATTATTCAGCACATTAAACATAAAGTGCGGGCTTACCTGCGAGCGTAAAAACGAAAGTTCTGTTTTAAGATTTTCATTTTCTCTTTGCTGTAAAAGTTTATCTGATTCTATCTTATCAATGATTAGCCTGTAAGCAATACTTGCGGCCAGTATAAACAAATAAAGAATGCTGTTGAACATTAAAAAATTTGCGATCTCGTAAGGCGCCGACTTTATAAAAACGTTAAACCATATTGAATGAATAACAGAGAGAATAAATAAACTTAAGAACACTGCGCCAACATATAGTGCATATTTTTTTTGTGGAACAAGCTTTGGAAATAAATAAAATGCGTTCAAATAAAATAGACCTATCCAGAAAGGTCTTGTTACAATGTAAAAATATAAGTAACCTATTTCGAAAGGAGGTTTTCGTGTATCATTATTTGAAGTGCGAATAAGAAATGGCAAAGCAAAAATCGCGATCCATGCCAGCGAATGCAGTAATACAGCAACGGCTTTTTTATTGTACCATGCAACTTTCATTTGTGCATTATTTGCATTAATGTTACCTGGCAACGATAAACTTTTTTTTAAGCCCGCTACACTTAATTCATTAACTGCCATCTTCAAGATTATTTATTGGAAAGTTTTTCATTAGGCAAAATAGTAACTAAAATTATTGAAATAAGCGATATGGAAAAACACTGCGACGAATAGGGAAATATTAGCTACAAAAAGTTGTGAATCGTCAAGGGAGATCGCGGGTAGAGGGCAGTTTAATTCTGGGAACCGGCGCTTGTAAAAAAGAAAACCCCGAAAAATCGGGGTTCCCTCTTCGTGTAAAATTCTTTACATTTTAGCCAAGATATGCTTTTAAAGCGTTGCTGTACCGGGCTTTTTGCAAGCGTTTGATCGCTCTTTCCTTGATCTGGCGAATACGTTCTTTTGTAAGATCGTACTTCATTCCGATCTGCTCAATGGTAACACCATTTTCTCCATCCAAACCAAAGTAAGCGTTTACGATCTCTGCTTCACGCGGGCTAAGAGATTTAAGCACACGACGGATTTCTTCACGCAGGGAGTCTTTCATCACATCATCATCAGTATCGTCGCTACCCTCAAGAAGATCGCCCATTGCTACGTCTTCGGCTTCATGCACAGGTGCATCAAGTGAAGTATGACGCGTGTTGCTCTGGAAAATGTTGTTTATCTCTGTTTCACTCATCTCCAGGATGTCAGCAAGCTCTTCAGTAGATGGTTCGCGCTCATGCTCTTGTTCAAAAGCCATGTAAGCTTTGTTGGCTTTGTTATAGGTGCCAATTTTGTTTTGAGGCAAACGGACTAATCTGCCCTGTTCTGCCAACGCCTGTAAAATGGACTGGCGAATCCACCATACAGCGTATGAAATGAATTTAAAACCCTTGGTTTCATCGAAACGCTGGGCTGCTTTTATCAAACCGAGGTTACCCTCGTTGATCAGGTCGCTAAGAGAAAGGCCCTGGTGCTGGTACTGCTTAGCAACAGATACCACGAAACGTAAGTTGGCCTGCACCAATTTGTCAAGCGCTCTCTGATCGCCCATTTTAATCCGCTGTGCCAGTGTGGTTTCCTCTTCGGGAGTAATCATTGGAATCTTGGATATTTCCTGGAGATACTTTTCAACTGCCTGCGAATCACGATTGGTGATCTGGGTAGCGATTTTGAGTTGCCTCATATTGGATAATTACTGATTTATAAACAATTAATAGACGTAAAAAGTTGTGCCAACGTTGCTTGAAAAGGGAAATTTAGTGTGAATTTAAAAAAACAGCGTGCAAAGGTATAACATTTAAGCGATTTTTACACACTTTACGTGAATAAAATTTCGAAATCTCGCAATAATCAAACTAACAAGTGTTTACAAGAGCGTTTATTCAGCAGACATTAAGCTCAGTGGCAATTTATGGGTGACGACTTAAGTTGTTTGAGATCAGCTCCTGATTATAACTGCATCAATTTTCATTCAACAACCTGCTTAAGTATACCCTAAACTCCAACTGCAGGCTCTATCTTCGCTTTATGGTTATAGATTTTCGAAGTGATACAGTTACAAAACCTACTGTCGGAATGTTAGATGCTATGATGCATGCTCCGGTTGGAGATGACGTGTTTGGCGAAGATCCAGCAATAAATGAACTGGAATCTAAAGTTGCAAATCTCTTTGACATGGAAGCTTCCATTTTTTGCCCCAGCGGTACAATGACAAACCAGATCGGTATAAAATGTCATACCCAACCCGGGGATGAGATAATTTGTGATAAACTCTCTCATGTATACCAGTATGAAGGTGGTGGCATAGCTTTTAACTCTGGTTGCTCAGTTAAACTCCTTGAGGGTAATTATGGAAGAATAACCGCTCAAATGGTTGGCGAATCTGTTAACAACCGAAATGATGCACACAAAGCTTACTCTTGTTTGGTTTCATTAGAAAATACTGCTAACCGGGGTGGTGGCTCCTGTTATGATTTTGAAGAATTTCACCGTATCAAAAGAACCTGTGTTGAAAACAATTTAAAGCTTCATCTTGATGGAGCCAGGTTATTTAATGCAATCGTTGCAAAGAATGAGGACCCAAAAGATTACGGAAAAATATTTGAGAGCATCTCAATTTGCTTAAGTAAAGGATTAGGTGCACCGGTAGGAAGCATTTTAATCGGAACAAAGGATTTTATTGCAAAAGCAAGAAGAATAAGAAAAGTTTTCGGTGGAGGTATGCGACAGGCAGGGTATTTGGCTGCAGCAGGAATTTATGCCCTGGATAATCATGTGGAAAGATTAAAGGAAGATCATGACCATGCAAAACTTTTAGCTGAAGCCTTGTCCGCAAAGGATTTTGTCGGGAAAATATTTCCGGTTGAAACGAACATCATCATTTTTGAAGTAAGCAAAAGATTTACTGCGAAACAGTTGACGGCAAAATTGAAAGAACAAAATGTTTTAACGATTGCCATTTCTTCCACACAAGTAAGAATTGTTACGCATTTGGATATATCTTCTGAAATGGTTGAGAGAACAATTGAAATAATAAAACGATTATGACTTTTTTAAACTGTCGTATTGCTGCTAAGAGATATGCAGACGAGGTGATCTTTTCGTCTATAATTTATTTTCAATTGGCTCGAATTATTTTCAATTGGCTCAAAGAATCTGTTTCCGCGGATTTGCGGATGCAACGGCGCTACCATAAACACTGTGGTTTGTTCTATAGAGAATGCCTATTGCATATCAAAATAAAAACAAAATGGAAACTATAAACGTAAACTACAACTGTAAACTGCCCTTATCTTTGCGCGGTAAATAATTTCTTCAGCAATAACCAATCATTTATTGGATGCTACCAAAGATTAATCCTACGTCAACACAGGCATGGCTGCTTTTAAAAAAACACCAGAAAGAGGAAATGCAGCGGGTGCATATGAAAACTTTATTTGAGAATGATCCTGAAA
>DATBFI010000695.1:0-8485 GCA_036558585.1 Chitinophagaceae bacterium | reverse complement strand
CACGCAGACAGGATGAAGTGTCAGGGGAAAAAGAAAACGCGGAAGAAAAATCGGCGAATGCTAATCCACATCCTTATACTTTAGTGCCTCCTTATCTCTACCATGTTTTTATTGAAGGTGCAAGTCCCGCTGCTATCGCAGTGCATCTTCCAAATGATCTGTCTTATTGTTGGGATGCCGGCACTTGCCGTTTGGCTTTTGCGTGGAAAGGTGATTTCTTAGACATGTCGCCTTTATGGAAAGGCCATGCAGATACTTCTGCGAAGATCCTTGGTGATATTTTTTACCGCGACAATACAGACTATCCGATCAGGTTAGGAAAAAACCCAATTGTTCCGACTGTTGAATATAAGGGATATCGCCTAATTGACCGGTATCCCGAATTCCATTATACACTTAATGGGCTCGATGTATATGAACTGATCCGGCCAAAGTCAGATAGTTGCGGACTAATTCGTGATTTCCGGATACCTCAGGCGGACAGGGTTTTTTGGTTCTTTACCAATCGCCGGGACGATTCGATTGAATATGAATTTTCTGTCGGTCATTTAAAAGATAAAATATTAAAGCTTTCACCTATCGAAGCAAAAAAATTTACGATAACTATGACCAGCTATTATTTAGCATATAGAAATAAAAAGCAATGAAGAGTATTGTAACAGCCAAAAATGTCAGTCTTTTCTTGTGCTTTTTGTTGCTTCCAGATCTGGCATCTTTTGGTCAGGACACCAGGGAATCATATCGTATTGAGACAATAGAAATGCCCAAAGGGCTTACAGCCCAGACAGGCGGAATTGATTTTCTTCCGGACGGTCGGCTAATTGCCTGTTTCATGCGGGGTGAAATCATGACATATAATTTGAAAACAAAAGATTGGAAACTCTTCGCCGAAGGACTGCAACTCCCTCTGGGAATTCTAGCAGTGAGTGATTCTGAAGTCCTGGTGATGCAACTTTCAAATTTGATCCGCATAAGAGATACAGATGGTGATGGCCATGCCGATCTGTATGAAAATGCAACAGACGATTTCGGCATGTCAGGCAATTACCATGAATTCAATTATGGCCCTGTAAGAGACAAAGCGGGTAACTTATTTATTGCATTGAACACAGGTTCATCAGGGGGCGGTGTAAGACCTGTTGTCAGAGGAGAGCTTAATACACATGGCCGCGATGGGATAGATGGTCACTCCGAAATGTTTTCTGTGGTGCCTTACCGCGGATGGGTGATGGAACTTACTCCTGACGGAAAACTTCATCCATTTGCATCAGGATTTCGTTCACCCAACGGGTTAGGCTTTGATTTAAATGGTAATCTCTTTGTGACCGATAACCAAAGTGATTGGGTACCTACCAGTTGTCTGTACCATGTTCGTAAAGATCATTTTTACGGGCATCCGGCGAGTTTGGTATGGAAAAAGGAGTGGAAGAACAGGGACCCATTCAACGCTCCAATAACTGAGCTTGACAAAATGAGAACCAGAGCGGCTATATTATTCCCTCAGGGGATCATGTCAAATTCTCCGTCTCAACCTCTTGTGGATATGACAAACGGAAAATTTGGTCCGTTTGCAGGGCAGCTGTTTATCGGAGAGATGAATCATAACCGGATTTTGCGTGTGATGTTAGAAAAAGTGGGTGGTGAATTCCAGGGAGCTTGTATCCCATTTATTGACGGGCATGGACTTCGGGTTGGAAACAACCGGCTGGCGTTTGCCCCTGATGGCAGTTTGTGGATCGGGCAAATTGGTTTTGGTGGTTGGATAGGCGAATCAGGAATGCAAAGGATTATATTTACGGGTAACATACCAATGGACGTATATACAATGAATTTAACACACAATGGTTTCGACTTGAAGTTTACACAGCGTGTCGATTCAGTCACAGTCACAAACCCGGCTAATTATAAGATGCGATGCTATCGATATGAATATAAAAAAAAGTCACTCGAAGAAGGAATAGATGATGCTCCTCAAATAGATGTACAGGATGTACCAATAAGAGATATTAAATTTTCTAAAGACGGTAAAAAAGTATCATTAATCATAGAAGGACTTAAACCAGGTTTTATCTATGAGTTGAAATTAGGAGATATTAAAAGTGTCGCTGGTCAACCATGCACAAATAAGCTCATTTGTTATACCCTCAACAAACTTCTTCCCTAAATGTGCAAGTGAGTTGTAAACCCAAACTATAAGTCAGTTTCTGGTAAGATTTTAATAAAAGGAGTTTAGATTTTGCATTCAACAATAATGTTCATCTAAATTATTTTGAAAGATAACTAATATAGATTTACTTTATCAGCGTTATGCCGGAAGGCATTGTTTCAGCCGCTAATTGTACTACTCGCAACTATAAGTATAAATTATCTCACAGTAAAAAATTGAAAAAATGTTCAAGGCTATTATAATAAAAAGCATTTTTTCATTGATTGCAATTGTTATTTGTTTAGCTGTTGCTATCTCTGTACCCGCACAGCATACTGCACATTTAAGGGTTTGTGTGTTTGAAGCAGATGTTACACCGCCTATCGGCAGTCCAGTTGCCTATGCCATGACACGTTCGATCCAGGATCCGCTCTCAGCAAGGGGATTGGTGATATTTATTGATGATCAGAAACCAGTTGTATTGTGTGCTGTAGACTGGATAGGCATTTCCAATGAGGGTAACGACGAATGGAGAAAAAAACTTGCTGAAGCGGCACACACAACTGTTGACCGTGTGTCAGTGCACGTGCTTCATCAACATGATGGTGTGGTTTGTGATTTCACCATGGATAAGATCCTGAAAGAATATAACGTACAACCTACACAATTTGATGATACATTTCTTCGTGAAGCAATACAAAATGTAGCGAATGCTGTAAGTGTAGCTTCGATGAAACCATTGGAAGTCACACATATTGGATTTGGTGAAGCCAAAGTTGAAAAGGTAGCATCCAATCGCAGGATATTGGGTAAGAGTGGCAAGGTTGAAATGATCCGGTGGAGCAGCAAGAATGATTCTGCTACTATGGCTGCACCTGAAGGACTCGTTGACCCATGGCTGAAATGTGTGAGTTTATGGAACAATGAAAAGCCAATTGCAGTAATTACATATTATGCCACACATCCACAAAGCTATTATGGTAAGGGCGATGTAACCTGTGAGTTTATTGGCATAGCGCGGAATAACAGGGAAAAGTCGCTCGGTGGATTGCCTCATATTCATTTTAATGGTGCAGGCGGCAATATCACTGCAGGCAAATACAACGATGGATCTGAAGCCCTGCGGCCGATCCTGGCTAACAGAGTGGAAACAGCTATGCAGCAGGCATGGGATCAAACCAAAAAGACTGTAGTTCCCAAAAACATCGCGTGGAAAAATACCGAAGTAACTCTTCCGCTTGGAGAAAATATAGTTGAAGAAAAATTAAGATCCACTTTATCTAATGAAAAATCCTCGTGGCAAGAAAAAATCTCAGCAGCAGAAAAACTTGCGTGGTATCAGCGGTCAAAGGAAGGAGTAAAAATAAATGTTTCGTCTTTACGGTTAGGAAAAATATGGCTGTTGAATCTGCCGGGGGAATTATTTGTAGAATATCAACTGGCTGCTCAGCAAATGAAACTCGGCGAAGAGGTTTGCACCGCTGCCTATGAAGAATTGGGCCCGGGATACATTGGTACTGCTATCTCATATACACAGGGAGGATATGAAACAAGTGATCTTAATTCCGGAGTAGCACCGGAAGTGGAATCAGTATTGATGGAGGCAATCAAAGAAGTTTTAAAATAATATCTAAATCTATTTTCAGTTGAAATGAACCGAATGAATTTAAAACTCCGGATAGCTTTTTCGATTATTATAGCTCTTTCCTGCTTTACGGCTTGTCATCTCGAAAAAACAAAAGAGTATAACACGTGGGAAATATACAGGGGAGATGAAGGGAGTAATGCTTATTCCAGTCTCAACCAAATAGATACAGGAAATGTAAAGCAACTTAAAGTAGCGTGGACTTATCGTACTGGCGACTCTGCTGCCTCCTTTAATTTGGAGTGCAATCCCATTATCATCAAGGGTATTTTATATGCTGTTTCACCTAAGCTTAAAGCCTTCGCGCTTGATGCAAAAACCGGGAAGCAGTTGTGGATATTTGATCCTTTTAAAAAAAGCAGCACAGACGGAGGTGTATCACGAGGCTTAACTTATTGGGAAGATAAAGATGAACAAAGGATCTTCCTTTTTGTTGCCAACAAATTAATGGCTCTAGATGCCAAAACCGGCACGCAGATAATGAACTTCGGGGACAGTGGCTATGTAGATCTCAACAAAGATCTACGCGACGATGGAAAAGAACATCATGAGGATGTACAAAATACTTCACCCGGAATCATTTACAAAGATTTAATTATAACCGGTTCCGCTGTAGGCGAGGACTATGAAAGTTCGCCGGGGCACATAAGGGCTTATGATGTGCGAACCGGGAAGAGAAAATGGATCTTCCATACGATTCCTCAACCAGGTGAATTTGGATACAATACCTGGCCAAAAGAAGGCAATGAAAAAGTGGGAGGCTGTAATGCGTGGGGAGGGTTAAGTATAGATTCAGAACGAGGAATTGTGTTTGCCGCTACAGGATCACCCTCCAATGATTTTCATGGTGGAGAGCGTATTGGGCAAAATTTGTTTGGCAATTCGGTACTGGCTTTGGATGCAGCTACAGGAAAACTTAAATGGCACTACCAGGTATTGCATCATGATCTGTGGGATTATGATATCCCATGTCCTCCAAATTTAGTAACAGTAAAAATGGATGGCAGGACCATTGATGCAGTGGCCCAGGTAACCAAACAGGGACTTATTTTTTTATTGGATAGAGAAACAGGTAGACCACTCTTTCCTATTGAAGAGCGACCCGTAGCAGTATCTGCAATGCCCGGTGAACAGAGCTGGCCTACTCAGCCCTTCCCCACAAAACCATTACCGCTATGCAGGCAAAGCTTTGATGAAAGTATGATCACTGATATTTCAACGGAAGCTCATGATTTTGTTCTGAAAAAGGCACAAAAATTTACGTGGGGCAATATTTACCTGCCTCCTTCAATGAATGGAATAATTGCAATGCCGGGAATCAGAGGCGGCGCAGAATGGAGCGGAGCATGTGTTGATATGGAAACGGGAATCATGTATGTCGGAATTAATGATATTCCTAATATAGTGGAGTTAAAAGAAAAAAAAGATTACCGGGATGAATTATCAAACATGCCCCTGCTTAAAGCGGGGGAAATAATTTATCAAAATAATTGTGCAGCTTGTCATGGAGCGGATAGAGGTGGTAATAAATCCTTTCCTCCACTTGTAAATATTGCAAGTCGGTTAAAGCCTGATGATGTAAGTGCGTTATTGCAAAAATCAAGAGGAATGATGCCTTCATTCTATGCCTTACCAGATGAGGATAAAAATGCCATCATTACTTATTTATTCAACTTGCAAAACAAAGGACGTTACCAAGCTGCTCACAGCAGTATGTCAACCTCCGATAAAATACAAGCTCCGAAAAGATACAACCTGAAGGATTATATACACCTGGAAGATCAGGACGGATACCCGGGAGTGAAGCCACCCTGGGGCACTTTAAATGCCGTTGACCTGAATTCCGGAGAATTGATTTGGAAAATTCCTCTTGGAGAATATCCGGCACTCGCAGCAAAAGGACATCCTAACACAGGAACGCAGTTATTCGGAGGCGGTATTGTTACTGCAGGAGGTTTGGTTTTTATCGGTGCCTCGCAAGATGAAAAATTCAGAGCCTTTGATAAAACTTCAGGAAAAATGCTTTGGGAATATCAATTACCATATGGTGGTTATGCCACGCCTTCTACCTATGAAGTTGATGGAAAGCAATATGTTGTAATTGCTGCCGGTGGAGGAGGACGCCAACTTACCAAAGCAGGAGATTTATATATAGCTTTTGCACTGCCATAAGTTTGAATGTTTGAATGTTTCGATGCTTTCCTTATACGCGATATTTGTTCTGAATCTCGTTAGCTTCCTTTAACTGCTCGTCGTAAGTAGGAATTTCA
This sequence comes from Chitinophagaceae bacterium, assembly GCA_036558585.1. Classification (GTDB taxonomy): domain Bacteria; phylum Bacteroidota; class Bacteroidia; order Chitinophagales; family Chitinophagaceae; genus DATBFI01. The sequence goes on along the minus strand of DATBFI010000695.1, from coordinate 2,424 downwards.
AATTCTTTCAAAATATCTTTTACTTTAACATCGGGATCGAGGCTTTCCAAAGTTGCCCAATTTTCAGGATGATATATTTTGAAGCGTATCTTCCGTTTATATTTTCTTTGAATATCATCAAATTTGAGCGTATTTGGCCATATGTGAAGAAACTCTTTTTCGAGGTTTATCGGAGCGCACACCCATCTTGCAAATTCACCGTCCAATGCAATAACATCCCCTGTAATATCAATTATCTGCGCATTTTCTCCTGTACCGGATACTATATAATAATGATTCATCCACGCGTAATTGCGTAACGTATTCAAAAAAGGGCCCTGCGATGGGAAGCATACTATCTCAGCACCATCCTCTTTCAGGGAATGCCAACTATCAGGCCATTCGGCATCATAACAGATCTGCATTCCTATAGTGCCAAAATCAGTTTTAAAAACACCGGGCTTAAGTGGTCCTGGTGTAACTCCACCTCCTTTGTAATATGCATCGGGAAGTATTTCAGTGGAAGTTGGATGAACTTTATGAAACACACCCTCTGTCTGTCCTTGCCGGTTCAGTAAAATACAGCTATTGTAAAAATGACCTTCCTTCTTTGTCACAATAGGGCATGCAACATAACAATTCTGTTTCCTCGCAACTTCTGCCAGCATGCTGGTGATCGGGCCATGGGTAGTTTCCTCCTCGGCAACCTCCTGGAGTGTTATTGGTTCGTTTACCCAGGATATATTGATGGTTTCCGGCAGGCAAATAATATCAGGTTCAAACGCATAAACACTTTCCATTCTTTCAAGAATATCTTTCATCCTTTTCTCCATTGTGTCCACAGGCCAAAGACCCTTCAGACTAATAGCTGCAACCCATACCTCACGGGGCAGGCGATTCTCTTTATTCGCTATCTTATTTATAGAAGACCGATCATTCATATGAACAAATTTTTTCTGTTAGTTTTAGTTTATTCATAATCTATATTTATCCTGGATCACTTCTTCGTTCATTAAATCGTTTGCATAAGTTGGAATTTCAAATTCCTTAAGGACGTCCAAAACCTTCACATCCGCATCGCGACTCTCAATAGTGATAACATCTGTAGTATTCCACACTTTGATACCTATTCTATCTCCATACTTTTTAAAAAGTTTTGGGAGCTGCTGATTGGTTGGCCAGGTAGATACATTCACTTTTTCGAGATTAATTGTGGCCCACACGTATCGCACAAATTCAGTTGTAGATTCAAGATCGTTTCCTGATATATCAATTATCCGTGCATCGCCTCCCGTACTTGATACGATGTAATAACTATTTCTCCGCGCATAATAATTCAACATTCTTCCACCGGGAAACTGTGAGGAGAATAACACGATGTCTGCGCCTTTTTTCTTAAGATTATCCCAGCCGTCTGTCCAGTTTGCATCATAACATATTTGCATACCCACTTTTCCAAAGTCTGTGTGAATGACGGGCTGATCAATTGCGCCAGGTACAGTGCCACCTCCCTTAAAGGCCTGGTCGGGGTAGATTTCTGTTTTTGTAGGATGAGTCTTATGGTATATGCCGGCGATGTTTCCCTTGCGATCAAGAAGCAGGCTGCTATTGTAAAAATTTCCATCTTTTTTTGTGAAGAGAGGGCATACAACATAACAGTTATTTTTCTTCGCAAAGGCCGCTATTCTGCTTGTCACAGGACCCGGAATCTTTTCGTCTTCCGCTAATTCGCTAAGCGGTTTTACTTCCTCAACCCATGATGTATCAAATAATTCCGGGAGGCAAATAAGATCAGGTTTTATTTCAACAACCTCTCCCATTCTTTCCAGAATCCGTTTTATCCTGGACTCTCTTGTTGTATCAGGCCAAAGCTCTTTTAAATCGACACTCGCTACACACACTTCTCTTGGTAATTTTTTGATTTCATTACCGCGACCAGCAGTCGGAGGATTGGCGGTGGCAATAGAAGGAATAGCTGCACCCCCTACTCCTAATCCAATGGCAAGAGACGAATTTTTTATGAAATTTCTTCTTGAGGCGTTTTTTTCATTATTCATAAAATATTATTCTAACTGTTAGAGAACCCTTATAAAGTTACAAACAGAAAGTGCATTTGTTGTTTATTGAATTTGAAATATCATATTTTTTTACAAACAGCTTAATTTACCGAATTGCTAATCGCGAGGTGACCAATATGTACAATACCCTGAAGAATAAACAGGACCTTTAAACAACAAACATTCCCCACATTCTTTTCCGGCCTGTGGAGGAATATGAAGTTTGCAATTGTTGCATGTTTTATCCGGGAGAGGAGATTTTTTTACATACCCGAATTTGTTGCGCGTTTCAATATCATTTTTACTTACCCCGGATAAGTCTTCGCATGGATCAGTCTTAACGTCGTTTTTTTCTTCCTTGTCCGAACCCTTTTTTGAATTGCACTCA
>DATBFI010000694.1:0-2287 GCA_036558585.1 Chitinophagaceae bacterium | reverse complement strand
TAAAGAGTTATTGCCTGAAGGAATGGATGGAGGAATATCAACATCACCCCTTAGTTACAGGCACTGGTTCCACAGTGAAGAAGAATTGAAGAAGGCAAAAGAACTTGCAACAAAGAATGTTATCCAGGTAATAGAAAATTTAATTGTGATTAATGCTTCCACGGGAAAATTGTTACATCTCGATATAGAACCTGAACCTGATGGAATGTTGCAGACAGGCGATGAATTTATTCAGTGGTTTGAAAATGATTTTGCGCCTGTTGGTATAAAAAAAATAAAAGAAAGATTTGGTGTTCCTGATAGTAAGGCGGAGGAATTATTAAAGCAACATCTTTGTTTATGTTATGATGTATGTCATTTTGCGATTGGATATGAACATCATGAATATGTGATTAATCAATTATTGAAGAAAGGAATAAAGATCGGAAAAATACAGATAAGTGCTGCTTTAAAAAAGGAGATGGATAAGAATCAAGCAAACAGAAAAAGTATAAAAGATGCTTTTGCAAAATTTGATGAGCCCGTTTATCTGCACCAGGTAGTTGCAAAAAAAGATGATGGGGAGTTAGTACGATACCCGGATCTCCCGGAAGCATTGAAAGACTATGATAATCCTGCAGTAGCAGAATGGCGAGCTCATTTTCATGTGCCCATTTCAGCAAAAAATTTTGATTTGCTGCAATCCACACAAGATGATATTGTGGAAGTTTTGCAAATGCAGAAACAAAAAAAATTTACACAACACCTCGAAGTGGAAACATATACCTGGGAAGTGCTTCCCCACGCATTAAAATTGCCTTTGCAGGATTCAATTATTCAGGAGCTTGATTGGGTAAAACAAAACTTGCTGCAAACTTTGAAACAGTCATATTAATATGAATAAAACTGTTGTGATTGATGTAGTTGGTCTTTCCTCTAATTTGATCGGAGAACATACAGCTTTTCTTAGAGAATATATTTCCAAAAAAAAATTATCACTCATTGAACCGATGCTACCGGCAGTAACAACATCAGTTCAATCAACTTATCTTACAGGTAAATGGCCCGCAGAACATGGCATTGTAGGAAATGGCTGGTACGACAGGAAAGAATGTGAAGTCAAATTCTGGAAGCAATCAAACAAATTAGTGCATGCTGAAAAAATATGGGAAAGAGCAAAGAAATATGATCCGGATTTTACTTGTGCTCAAATGTTTTGGTGGTACAATATGTACTCTTCAGCAGACTATTCTGTAACGCCACGGCCAAATTATCTTGCAGACGGGCGCAAGATCCCTGATTGTTATTCTTATCCTGCAGAATTGCGTGATGAATTGCAAAATAAATTCGGACCGTTTCCTTTGTTTCAGTTTTGGGGACCCGGGGCAAATATAAAATCCACGCAGTGGATAGCAGATGCGTCGATGTACACAGATGACCGCTATAACCCCACACTCACGTTCATCTATCTTCCGCATCTTGACTACTGTTTGCAAAAATTTGGTCCGGATTTTTCTGTAATCTCAAAAGAATTAAATGAGATTGATTCAGTTGTAAGACAACTTGTAAATTTTTACGAAAAGAAAAATGCGAACATTATACTCCTGTCAGAATATGGCATAGCGCCAGTTAGCAATCCTATTCACTTAAATCGTGAGCTTCGTAAAAATGGTTTGTTAGAGATTCGCATAGAAAGGGGATTGGAATTGCTGGATGCAGGTGCATCAAAAGCTTTTGCCGTGGCAGATCACCAGGTTGCTCATATTTATATCAATGATGTTTCAGTAACAAATGACGTAAGAAATATTTTGGAAAAAATACATGGTATAGAATTAATCCTTGACAGAAGTGACCAGTCATCCTATCGTCTTAACCATGAACGATCAGGAGATTTGGTATTGATGGCTGATAAAGATAGTTGGTTCACTTATTACTTCTGGCTGGATGACAATAAAGCCCCTGACTATGCCCGAACAGTTGATATACATAAGAAGCCAGGTTATGATCCTGCTGAAATGTTTATGACATCCAAGCCGCGTGCTGCTTATAAACTGCTTCGCAAAAAAATCGGATTGAGATATGTTATGGACATTATCCCCTTGAATGCTGCCTTAATAAAAGGCTCTCATGGAAGGGTATTTACTGCTCCGGAATTTTATCCGCTTATTATAACAAATAAAAAATCAAATAAAGAAAAATTGCTGGCTACCGACGTGTATAGTGTTATATGGGAGAGTTTGGGATTGCATTAAACAGACTTACCAAATTACTTCAACACTTCCAACGCTTTTTTTATCATGGGGTCGGT
>DATBFI010000693.1:0-3783 GCA_036558585.1 Chitinophagaceae bacterium | reverse complement strand
TTTAAAAATTTTGAATCGTAAGTATTTTTGGGTGAAGAAAGTGATACAAGCATGAGCGGAAATGTGAGCGACTTTTTCGTAGTTACACCAAGTGCAGTTACTTCAGGAGGAAGAAACGGTGACGCCTGGGCCACGCGGTTTTGTGTAAGCATGTTCGCGTTATCCAGATTAGTCCCAACATCGAAAGATACTTCAAGACGAGTGGTTCCGTCATTTGCATTCACAGACCGCATATAGATCATCTTCTCCACGCCGTTCACCTGCTGTTCAATCGGAGTAGCAACTGTTTGCTCCATGTTCACAGAATTTGCCCCGGTGTATGAAGCATTTACCTGGATCATCGGCGGAGTTATTTCAGGATATTGTGATATGGGCGTACTGCGAAGAGTAAGGTAGCCAAGTATTATCATTAAAATGGATAATACCATGGCAAATATGGGTCGGCGTATAAAGAATTCACTCATGAGTTAGTTTGAAGATGTTTGAAATTTTTCTTTTTTCCTAATCACACTTAATTAACCAGAGTAGAATCATACGAATATTTATTCATAACAGGCTTTATTGTCATATTCGGTTTGATCAGAGCATTGCCAACAAGTGCGACCTTCTCCCCTGGTTTTATTCCGTCCGTTACTACCCAGTTACTTCCGGCACGAACTCCAGTTTTTACAGGACGCGGATTGATCTTGCTGCTGTCATTTACCACATACGCCATGTAAATGCTTTGCATTTGGTTGATAGCTTGTTGCGGTACCAAAACCGCGTTCGGTATTTCATCAGTCTTGAAACGAACTTTCACATACTGACCGGGACGAAGTAAACGAGATTTGTTTTCAACCACTGCTTGTAGTAACAGTGAACCTGTAGTAGGATCTATTTCACGATTGGCAAAATCAAGCTTCCCTGTTTCAGGAAAAACAGAACCATCATTTAATATAAATTGTACATCAAGATCTCTTAAATTTTGCCTGTTTGTTTTCTGGTTGAATTTCAGGTAATCATTTTCAGTGACGGAAAAACGAACCCGCATAGCGCCGACTGCCGAAATGGTATTTATCGTTGCTTCGTCTCCAATGCTTTTGCGAACATAATCGCCTACCTGTACTTTTGAAACACCAATAGTGCCGCTGATCGGAGCAGTAATCCTTGAATAACTAAGTTGTGTACGAGCATTGCTTAATCCTGCCCTGGCAGCTTCTACTGCCTGTTGCTGGGCATCATAACTGGCCTGCGCTGCATCAAGGTCCCGTTTACTTAACGCATTCATTTCTACCAACGGTTTTACACGGTCGAGATCAGATTTTGCTTTTGTCAGCAATACATTCGATTCTGAAAGCTGCGCTTCAGCAGCCTGTTCACGATCACGCAGTTCATCATCCTGCACAACATATAATAACTGCCCTTTTTGCACCTGGCTTCCCTCCTTGAAGTGAATACTTTGTATCCAGCCTTCTACACGAGGTTTTATATCAACATCAGATTGACCATAGGTTTGTCCCACATATTCTGAATAAACAGGTATCGTTTTTTGACCTGCTTCTACAACAGTTACTTCGGGCACAACCTGTGCGGCGCCTTCATTCTTACCCTTGCATGATACGAGAAGGTAGCCGGGAAAAAGAACAACTGCAATGAGTACTGATTTCATGAAAATGATTTATCAAATTCTTGTAATGATATCGGACAAAAGTTCTTCGAAAAGCTATCATCAAATTTATTGATCATAACTTTATTATTCAGCTTTTCTTTGAGTTTACGGTTAAATAAGGATGGCAAATTTAAATACAAAGATTAATTCTTTATTTTGATTTTTAATTCGGCTGTATCGTACTCAATCATTTCAAAAAATCAACAGCGATATGAAAAAAAATATTTTTTTATTGTCATTATTGACAACAATGTTTAGTTACAGCTACTCCCAGGGTAATTCTCCAAATATTCGTCTCAATGCCTATGGCGCCTATGTATTCGATGATAAGGTTGATAATGGCTACACCTATAACACTTCAGGTTATTTCAGCGGAACGTTGCAAGGTGGATTTCTCTGGGGCGGTGGTCTGGAATTTCGTTTGCATGATTATTATGGTCTTGAGTTACTCTATCAGAGACTTGACACACACGCACCTGTTGATTATTGGGATTACGGTTCAAACCGATCTAAATCAGCTAATTTGAAAGTAGGGATAAACTATATCATGTTAGGCGGCGCAAGATCATTACATCCCAATGCAAAGGCCGAGCCCTATGGTGGATTTATGTTGGGTATGGCTATAGTCAATACGGAAAATCCCGAAGAGAATAACAGTAGTCATAGTGCTACAAAATTTGCCTGGGGTTTGCGTGGTGGCGCCAATATATGGGCGTCTGAAAGAGTTGGTATAAAACTGCAGGCACAATTGCTTTCGGTCCCACAGGGAGCAGGTGGTGGATTATATTTTGGAACAGGTGGTGCAGGTGTTGGTGTATCTACTTACTCTACCGTATTACAATTTGTTTTGGGTGGTGGGCTTACATTTAAATTGGGTGGACAAGCACAGCATACAACAACTACTCAGCAATAAATTGAGACAAAAAGGTTAGCATACACAGGTTTGTCCGTCGGTTCATTATTGAATTTTATTTTCCCGGTGCAGAGCGATGCAAAAGTTGCGGCACACGAGTCAATGATTTTTTCATTAATGTTATCTGTAAGTATACCCGGGACAGATTAATTCTTCCTGGTTTAATTTTTATACGGTTCATGATTTTGGGATATTATTATGCGATATAAACTGCAGGCTAATTGTAGAACAGGCTCATTGTAGAATATGAATGAGTCAATTCCTACAAAGAATTGTTATTACTACTCAAGAATAAGAGTGGCTTTTCTGCTGCTTAATTCTCTGGTTTTTCACTTTGGTTGATCTATTATGGCACCAAACAGATATTATTAATGCGATGATTTATTTAATTATTTATTTACCCGGCAATTTTCAATCCGCATCAAACTAAAACTGACCTGTCAAACACAAGATGTTATTAAATAAAAAAATACCATTAACATACATTTTTGGCAGAATTAAAATTGAAATTATTTATACAATCATAATCTGGCTGATAACTTATTATTGCACCCACGAGTTTATCTCAATTAATCCTGAAATACCAATAACAATCCCCGCATTTATGGGAACGGCCATATCTATAATCCTATCATTCAAACTCAATCAATCGTACGACAGATGGTGGGAAGCACGCAAGATTTGGGGAAGCATTGTAAATGAAAGCAGGACATTTGTTCTGCAACTGCAGTCTTTTGTAAAGCCAGCACATGAAAACGACATAAGAACTATTGCTTTTCGTCAAATTGCCTGGTGTTTTAGTTTAGGGCAATCATTGAGAGGACTAGATGCAGTGGAGAACATGGACAAATATTTATCAACGGATGATTTAAAAATTATTTCAAAACACAATAATAAACCGCTGGCAATTCTTCAGCTGAATACCAACCATATCACCAATTTAAAGAATAATCAGGCGATAGACATATTTAGCCAAATCCGAATCAATCATACGCTTGTAAATTTTTCAAACGCAATGGGAATGGCAGAAAGAATTAAATCAACTGTATTTCCTTCAACATACAGGCTTTTTTTACATTGGATGATTTATTTATTTATAATAACATTATCAATTGCATTGTACAACGTTGACTGGTATGAAGAATTTGCATTGTTACTGACACTATCTTCCGCATTTTTTTTATTGGAAAAGGCAGCCACACAGTTGCAGGATCCTTTTAAC
>DATBFI010000692.1:0-13542 GCA_036558585.1 Chitinophagaceae bacterium | reverse complement strand
ATGGGAACTGTTATTGAGTGAGAGCCAGGAAAGGATGCTGATAGTAGTTGAGAAAGGAAAAGAAAAAATGGTGACCAGCGTATTTGAAAAATGGGATTTGCCGTGCAGCAACATTGGTGAAGTAACCGGGGATGGTTTATTAAGATTTTTTATGCATGGTCAATTGGAAGCAGAAATTCCCGCACATGAACTTGTGTTAGGAGGTGGTGCACCTCAATATACAAGAGAATATAAAGAGCCGGCATACTTGGAAAAGGTTAATGCCTTTTCACAGGATAATATTGCTGACATTGTAAATGATCAGTTGCAGGAAGTAGCAGAGCAAATTATCCAGCTTCCTAACATAGCTAATAAACGTTGGGTATATATTCAATACGACAGTATGGTTGGGGCCGCCAATGCCAGCACGAATATGCCAGCCGATGCTGCCGTAGTGCTTTCAAAAGATGCCGGCAAAGCATTAGCTATGACGGTTGATTGCAACAGCAGGTATGTTTTTGCCGATCCATATAAAGGAGCTATGATAGCTGTTGCTGAAGCGGCAAGAAATATTGTGTGCAGTGGCGGAGAACCAATTGGTGTAACCAACTGTCTCAACTTTGGTAATCCTTATGATCCCGAAGTTTACTACCAGTTTATAAAAGCTGTTGAAGGAATGGGTGATGCATGCAGAAAATTCAATACGCCTGTAACAGGTGGCAATGTGAGTTTTTATAATCAATCCGCCTCAGGCGGGCCGGTATACCCCACACCAACTATTGGTATGGTGGGCGTTATTGATTATGTGAATGATCATATGACAATGGATTATAAAAATGTTGGTGATATAATTATGCTGATTGGTGAACAACAGGAAGATATTGCTTCCTCAGAGTATTTACATAAAATAAGAGGTGTTGAATACTCACCTGCGCCGCATTTTGATCTTGATGAAGAATATGCAATGCAGGTATTCGTTGCCTCTCTAATTATGGAAAAAACGATCAAGAGTGCGCACGATGTTAGCGAAGGTGGTTTAATGATAACATTATTTGAGAAAGGTTTCAACAGGAATCTTGGTTTTGATGTCTCAATGAATTCAGATATAAGAACAGATGCTTTTTGGTTTGGTGAAGCGCAAAGTCGCGCAGTAATTAGTTGCAACCAGGACCAGGCTGATATTATTAAGCATCGAGCTGCTTCAGCAGGTATTCCTGTTACTGTATTAGGAACCGTTACAAAAGGCGCTGTAACAGTTAATGGAGAAAACTGGGGACATATTGGAGAGTGGAAATTTAAATATGATACAGCCATAGAGCAATTGCTTGTTCAATGATTTTTTGATCTCAACTTTATATCCATGGCATCTCGTTGCCTCGTAAATCTCCTTGAAAATTGTTTGAAACAAAAATTAGTTAACTGTATATCACTCATGAAATGAAATCCAGGTTAAGTTATTTCTATAATATATTAATAACTACTGCTATTTATTATTTTATTACTTTGCGTTAATTGAAACCCGGTGCTGCATGAATATTTTTATTACAGGTGCTACAGGATATGTTGGAAATAATCTTGCCAAACGTCTTGCCGATGAAGGACATACAATTCATGCACTTTGCCGATCAGCAAATAAGAGCTTTTTACTCGATCATCCTAATATAAAAATTTTTCGGGGAGATATTACTGAAGTTGCTTCCATTGAAAAAGCAATGCAGGGTTGCAACCGGGTGTATCATCTTGCAGCCTTTGCAAGAGTATGGGCAAAAGATCCTTCTCTTTTTTATAAGCTGAATGTTGAAGGAACAAAGCATGTTTTGGAGGTCGCAAGAAAACTTGCTATAAATGATATTGTTTTTACCTCCACAGGAGGCGTATTGGGGCCTTCAAATGGCCGGCCAGTGAAAGAAGCCGATACAAGAATAGGGAATGTTTTTAATGAATACGAAGACACAAAAACACAGGCAGAAGAATTATGCAGGGAATATTGTAACAAATTTAAAATGCGCATCGTTATAGTGAATCCACCTCGTATATACGGACCCGGAATTGAAAGTGAAAGCAATGCTGTTACCAGGCTCATAAAACTATATTTGAAGGGCAAATGGAAAATATTGCCAGGCGATGGGAAAAGGACAGGAAGCTATGTATATGTGGATGATGTGGTAAATGGTCATATACTTGCCATGGAAAAAGGGAGGAGCGGGGAACGTTATATTCTTTCGGGAGTGAATGCCTCTTATAATGAATTTTTTGGCTTGCTTGCAAAAGTGAGCGGGAAAAAAGTTGCGCTATATCGTTTTCCTGTGGGACTTATGCTCATTGCTGGTTATACCATAATGGGCTATTCAAAAATTACAGGCAACCCACCATTGTTAACACCCAAATGGATAAAAAAATATTTTTATGATTGGTCGTTAAGTTGTGAAAAAGCAAAAAAAGAACTCGGTTACACCTACAGATCACTGGAAGAAGGGTTGCAACAAACAGTTAACTGGATAAATCAAAATAATTAATGCAAGATGCAGGAAGAAATGAATACCCAAAGTGCTGGGCACATTACTGAGCAAAATTATACCATGCACGATTTTGAACCTTTGGTTGATGGTGCAATGGTGAACAGACAAGCAAACGGTGGAGAATCTGCCTTCGGAGAAACAAAGCTCAATGGGCATTTCCAGGCCGGGCTTAATAAAAATACCATATACACACTTATTACTGGTGCAAGCTCAGGCATTGGAAAAGCATTGGCACTGGAATGCGCCTCCAAAGGAATGAATGTTCTTCTTGTTGCATTGCCGGGAGAGGAGTTAAGTGTTCTCGAAAAGCAGATACATGAACGATATAAGATCAATTGTCACAGCTTTGGTATTGACCTTTCTGTTCATTGTTCTTCTTCCGCTGTTTATGAATGGGTAAAGCAACATGATTATAAGGTAAATATCCTTATCAATAATGTAGGTGTTGGGTCAAAGGGAGCTTTTGACCAGGTATCGCCCGATTTCTATTATACACAAATTCATTTGAATGTAATGACAACCTGTATAATGACCAGATTATTTATTAATGATTTAAAGGCAAATGCTCCCGCAAATATTATGAATGTGGGTAGTATGGGCGGATTTTTTATGCTTCCTGATAAGATTGTTTATTCTGCTACAAAAGCCTTTGTGTATGCGTTCAGCCAGGGTTTGAGAATGGAGCTTGCATCATCTGGAATTACAGTAAGCGTGTTATGTCCTGGCGGAACTGACAGCAATGAAAAAACTACAGCCATCAACAAAGATTTGAAAGGACTGGCAAAAAGTTCCATTCTTCAACCTTGTGAAGTTGCAAAGGAAGCCATCGATAAAATGCTAAAAGGCCGGGCAAGAATTATACCCGGCTTTATAAATAAGTTATCTTATCATATCAGCAGAATAGTACCTGAATTCATACATCGTATGCTGATTGCACGAACCTTTAGTCATGTAAAGAAGCATGAGTACTCTTCATAGTCAGCCTTATTTAATCATATCCCTGTAAGAGATACCAAGTGGTAATAAGTTTGTTCCTTTGTTCAGTTCTGTTCCACGGTCAGTATCTGCCGAACGTACAAGCGCAATCTTATAGTCGCCTAGTTTAAATCCAGTTACCATATCCTTCAGAAGAGAAGCAGATGGTTTACTAAGTGAGAACTCATTGCTCATTACCGGTTTCCCGGTTTGTTGTCTTAAAAAGTTCGCTACCTGCGCTAGCGATTCAGACGCATAAGAATTACCCACTCCATGTGCATGTACATTTACGTAATCCAAATCTAATGTTTTGTAAGCGGCTATCAGTTTCTTCACCTCGGTTGCGTTTTTACTTAGCTTTCCGCCCCGCATGATCTCCTGAACATATGGAACGTGTATGGATCCATCTGCCACTTTAACATTATACTTTTTACAGACCTGCACTGCATTTGTTAACTCAGTAATATAATCCTCGACGGGACCACTATGAAATATATCAACTGCCGGTTCATTTTCTATTACAGCCACTTCGGGTTTGTATTTAGAGAAAACATTTTCAAGTTTTTGCCTGTATGCCTGCATATCCTGGGGCCATGGAGTAGCCTGCTTATCGCCTTTCCTCGTAGGCACATCGTTCCAGTTTAAGTTTAGCACAACTTTAAATCCTTTGTCTGTAAGTTGTTTTGCACCGGGTATATTACCGTTAAAATTTTTCAGTGTGACCTGGCTTCTTACGTATTGCACCCCCAACTTATTATACAAAACAATTTTTTGGTCTGTACTAAGTCCTCCGAAACCGCCAACTCCAAAATCAGTACCATTTGAGACAAGTTGATCACTGGAAACGCTTGCCATTGAGGCCGCAGCTGCAACTTGATCATTTTGTAAAGTTGTTACTGTTTCTTTTTTACAACTAATAATTCCGACAAGACATCCAACAATTAACAATAGAGATAAATTTTTCATAATTAAATACGCTTAAAAGATTAAAGTATAAACACCTTATTCTGAACAAGGCTTTTTTATTTTTGTAATCCATATACTCCTGTGCAATCGTTTGCCCGGTTATACATATATTTATGCCTGCATAATTATTCAGTATGCCACTCGTTAAGCTTTGTGAATATGGATTATTTCAAAGGGGTTTAAGTGTTTGGGGCAATTCATAAGTTTTGGCTCCAGTTCTTCCGGACTAAGTGGTTAGCTTCCTAATTAGTTATCGAATCAAAAATTCAAAAATTAGGATAACTAAACCCTCCTGAACTTTTTTAAAATGTTTCCTTGTTAGCAAAATTCATTCCATAAGTAGTGGAATTCAATATTATTTTACCTAATTCAAAAATTTCTTGAAAAGAATAACTTTAATTAACATTTTCACCAAAAATTTTCAGATGTCATTGGTACAAAATTTGTTAACGAAACATGATTTTTAAAGGCCGTACTTTAGGAAATATTTATGACGTTGCTGCCATTGTTAACCCTACAGAGTGTATCAGTAATCCGGCCCTTGAATTTAAGAGTAGCCTGGAAATCGCCATATTATTGATGTTTTCAGATTTTAAGAATGATTTAAGATTTCTAAATTTATACTTTAGACCTGAAAATTTCCGTGCGCTTCAAACCAAAATAAATTTTCGTCATCCAAAACTATCTTGCTATGCATTTCAACTTTCGCTCTTTGAGCACTCAAAAAACATTTGTATTCTTTTTTACCCTGGTTGTAACAGTAGCTTATTTTTTTACTGCCTGCAAAAAAATTGAAGTAACAGAACCAATTAACAATGTAGCTACTACTTCTTCAACAAATGATGCTGTAACTGCGAAGCCTAATATTATTTTCATAGTTGGAGATGATGTCGGCTACGAAATTCCTACAAGTGATGGAGGTAGGTCTTATTCTACACCTAATATAGATCTATTGGCTAAAAATGGTATGAGCTTCCAGCAATGCTATGGTTCAGCAAATTGCTCACCAGCAAGATTCATGCTGCTTACCGGCAAGTATAACTTTAGAAATTACCACGAGTGGGGAGTAATGGATAGATCGCAGCGAACAATTGGCAATATGCTGAAAAATGCAGGTTATGCAACATGTTATGTGGGCAAATGGCAGCTCGATGGGGGCGATGCTTCTATACGCGCTTTCGGATTTGATAAATATAACGTATGGCTACCCTACAAAAGAGTGCCTGAGGAAGCAGACGGTTCGCGTTATAAAAGCCCTCTTCTTTATGAGAGCAGAAAATTCCTGCCCCGGGAACAAACCCGGAATAAGTATTCCGTTGATTTCTTTACAAATTATGCTTTGAACTTTATTGATAATAACAGGAACAAGCCTTTCTTTTTATATTATTCAATACCTCTTTGTCATAAATCTTTCACACCTACCCCTGATGATGCCCAATATACTACGTGGAATTTTAATAAAAGCGATAATAAATTTCTTCCCGACATGGTAAGGTATATGGATAAACAATTAAAAATTCTAGATGACAAAATCCAAAGTCTCGGCCTGCGAAATAATACCGTATTTATATTTTTAGGCGACAATGGTACTGCAAAAGGAGTTAAATCCAAGTTTAATGGAATCGTCGTTCCGGGAGAAAAGGGACAAACAACTACTTATGGCACGCATGTTCCCTTAATAGTCTCATGGCCCGGTCATATAAATGCTTCTTCTAAAACAGACCAGTTAGTTGATTTTACAGATTTTATGCCTACGCTTGCTGATATCGCGGGAATACCCCCTCCTCAAAGCTTCGGCACACTGGATGGAAAAACATTTTATCCTGTCCTGACAGGACGTGGATCTTCTTCGCGGGATTATATCTTCAATCATTGGCAGCCGTTTATAGTTGGTAGTAAACCGCTTATAAGGTATGTGCAAAACGCTAAATATAAGTTGTATGACAAGGGAAAGTTTTATAATATTGATCGGGACGTTGAAGAGCGATCTCCGATACCCTCAAATAGATTAACTCCACAAGAAGTTCAAACAAAAAATTATTTTAACCAGATATTAAATCAAATGCATAAGTAGGATTTGAAAATGAGCAGCACTGATTAAAAGAGTAATAAGGTATCCGGGAAAATAACGGAAGCATTTCGGGCTACATAATTTTTATAAAGAAAAAGAGGCTGTCGCAAAAGGGCAGCCTCTTTATAAAAGTAAAAATAACTAACTATTTCTTTGTTCCAAATATTTTTGAAACCATTCCACATTACTTTTCATTATTTCTAAAATCATTTTTGGTTCTGTAGGCCCATGTGGTTGCCGGGGTAATACGAGCAGTTTTACCGGTATGTTTCTTCTTTTCAAAGCATTATAGATCATCACGCCCTGGCTAAAGGGCACACGGATATCGGCATCACCATGTTGCAGCAATACCGGCGTTTTTACGTTCTCAACAAAACGAAGAGGTGAATGAGTACTGTATACGTCATAATCATTCCATGGATCATTACGCATATACGAGGTAAGAAAACCGGGAATATCATCGGTAAGGTCCTGGCTTATTAAATCGACAACCGGTGCGCCAACAGATGCAGCTTTGAAACGGTCGGTATGACCAATAACCCAACTGCTCATAAATCCTCCATAGCTCCATCCGCATACACCTAGTTTATTTGCATCAGCAACACCCATTTTAATAACATGATCCACTCCCGCCATAAGGTCCTTATAATCCTCTCCTCCCCAATCCCTTTGGTTGGCAAGACGAAATTCCACTCCATAACCCGAAGAGCCCCGGGGATTAGAACGCAATATCGCATACCCCATTTCAGCAAATGTGGCTATTGGATAAGCGCCCTGGTTGGCCGCGATAAAATTTTGTGCGAAAACTCCGGCTGGTCCGCCATGAATGTTTAAAATAAGTGGGTATTTTTTACCCTCTTCATAATTAAGCGGATAAGTAAGCAACCCTTCAATTTCCTTCCCATCAGAAGTTTTCCATTTTATTACCTCCGTTTTTGAAACCGGCTTGCTTGCAACATCGGCGTTAATATTTGTAATTTTTTGAGGCGAAAAAGAAGTAACTGAACTTACAAAACCCTCTGCCGGCGTGGAAGTGTTCTGAAGTATAAAACCAAAATAATCAGAATTACGATTAAGATAGGGAATCCCTATTAAATCTTTAATGCCTTTCGTCCACTCGGTTATTTCTTTGCTATCAATCCTCAATGCATAAATGGAGTTCAATGTTTTGTTTGACTCTGTAACATACACATATTTACTATCAGGGCTCCATCCAAGTAATACGCCCTGGAAGTCAGGCGTTGCTAAAAGTGCAGTTGGAGTGCCTCCTTCAGCAGGTATTATTTTGATCCAATATTTTCCGCCCCATATTACAGGGTCCTCACTGCATTCATAAGCAATCCATTTCCCGTCTAAACTAAATTTCGGATTTGATTCTGCAGCTCCTGTATTCGCGATCAATTTGCTCTCTGCTGTACTTACATTCACTAATGCAATATCACTGAAGTTTATATTGTCCCCTACCTGGGGTGTTTTTCCAAAACTGTAAACAATCCATTTGCTGTCGAAACTCCAACTAAAATTATTCACGTTGCGGTTTTCTTTTGTAAGTAAATTTTGTATGCGCTTGCCACTGCTGTCTTTATTATTCAGTGACAGCACATAGAGGCGGTTTTGTTTTACCTCTTCACCCATAAAATACCAGTCATTTTTTCCCTTTTTATTTTTATCTTCCTGTGCACTTGCCGAATCGCCCATAACAAACGCGATCGATTTACCATCAGGACTCCATTCAAATTCCCCCACTGAAGTTTTTACATCTGTTATTTTTTCGCTTTCACCTCCATTCAACGGCAATATGTATAAATTATTTTTTCCATCGCGATCACTGGTATAGGCTATCCACTGGCCAGCGGGACTCCATTTTGGGTTAGAGGAATTTTTATCGATTTTGGTAAGCTGAATATTATCTCCTCCATTAGCATTGCATACAAAAATCCGGTTTATATATTCACTGCGCTCATCATTCATTATGGCTTCGCGAACAGTGTATAAAACTTTTTTACCATCAGGAGATGGACGAACTGATGTAATATTTTTCATTTTGAGACATTGCTCCGGACTCCAATACCTGAGTTGCGCGAAACTGTTGTTTATTAAAATAACAGAGATCACCAGGTTTAAAAAAAATAGTTTCTTTTTCATAAGCAGTATAATTTCAGAAATTAAAAAGAGAATTTACAAGTTAAGAAAAAGAGAGAAGAATTTATGTTTCTAACCTGTGTGAAATTGAGATACGAATCTGACTTCTCCGGCTAAAGGACTGACAGCTGCCAGTAATGGCGAACAGATCTTAATCTGGTCAGCACAAGCTTCATGAAAACTCACAGAATAATCCGTATTACCACCCTTACAGATTTCTTAATTTGTATTGATCTTACGATATTCAAGATAGGAATAAATAACGGGTATGATGACCATCAGAAATACCCCGCAAAACATTACAATAGCTGCTGCCATTTGGGGCAGAAAAAAAACTACAATTGCTAAAATAATCCCGCTGTAGAACCATATTTTGCCGCCTAATTCATGCGTTTTACGCCATACCATATCATTAGATAAAGTCCATGGCGTTCTGATACCAACAAAAAAATTTGAACGCACCGTACGCATATAGTTACCGAGAAGTGCAAAAAACAAAAGCATGCCCGAAAGAAAAGCATTGAGCTTTAACGGATGCCCACCTGACGTGGTTTGAGTGATAAAGATAAACATGCCTACAAAAAACAGGTGAATTAATATGCGAATATTCTGGTACGAACTTCCAAACGCTTCATAATTCTTTTTACGCGGATCAATTCGTGGTATAAAGAACAGGATGAAGTAAATAACAATATTCGTAACCGGCAGCAGCAATAATGCAAAGGCCTTGCCTGAATAATCATTGGGTTCTCCTTTAATATCAAAATGTGTTGGAACCCGGTCGGGAAGCTTATTCCAAACGATAACAGAATAAATAAAAGGTAATAAAAGAATAAGCCATATAATTGCTTCTTTCTTTCTGTTGACCTGTTTCATATGTGATAATTTATTAAAAAATTATTTTTTCTTTTTTGCGCCCAGTTGATAGATCCACTTAAGTAATTCGTCCAGTTCGGTAGTATTAATTGAATAGGCGACAAATTGACCCTGCTTTTCAGCTACAACAAGATTTGCGCGTTTTAGAATATCAAGATGATGAGAGATACTGGGCCTCGATATATTAAAGGCATCAGCAATTTCACCGGCGGTAAGATCTTTCTTCTTCAGCATATCAAGTATTTTTCGCCTTGTTGGATCACTTAATGCCTGGAAAAGCTGATTCATATATTTAGACATTTATATACTTAGACAACTATCTAAATATAAAGATAAAAAAATTTTACTTTCTCTTTAAAAAATGCAAACTCAGTTTTTGATGGTTATTTATCGCTATTTTCTTTTCTTTACAGCAAAATGCAAAAAGAATTGTATTTTGATATCAGCTCAGAGCAAAGCGGCGGCAGTCTTTACAGAATTAGAGATGACGCAGGCAATTTTTCTTTTCTTTATCAGCACAGTACTTATAATGTTGAGCGGGATGAAATAAAAGTGTTTGAGACAACGTTTCCTGCGTTTGCTGCTTTCTGGAAGATGATTACCAGTGACCTGCAATGGTTCTACCAGCATCCGTTATATGTGCATCCCGAGCAAAGAAATTTTGTCAGGGGAGAACTGCAACAGGTAAACTGGTCGGTTCATCCTGATAAAAAATGGCAGGAAAGTCATCAGAGGCAATGGAAAAAAGTTTTAACTGACAGGGATGACTACTATCGGTCAGTATAAAAAGTTTTCTTTCGCGGCACATAAATAAAAAATGTAAGCCGGAGCAGATAGGAAACGCGCAAAATATTGCCTTTGCACTCAAAGAATTAACCCCGGAACTACCTGTAACTTCGCTCAACAAATTCACCACTACAAAACAATGCTCATGAAGCTTTGCAATATTTTACCGATATGCTTTATTTTCTTCCTCAAGGCATGCACGCCTGCTTCTAAAATAGAGAATGAATGGACTGCTCCCACTCAAAAAACTGACAGTACAAAAATTTTCCAGAAAATTTTATTTGTAGCATTTTTAAAAGATGATGCTACAAGGAGAATAGCAGAGGATAAACTGGTGGCAGAGGTAAAAGGAAGAGGAGTCGCATCTTATAACTATCTCAGGGGTATTGATACAAGATCAACTGAGTCTATTATAGCGGATAAACTAAGACAGGATGGATTTGATGGCGTGGTAATAATGCGATTAGCAACGGTTGATAAAAATGCAACCTATGTGCCGGGCAATTATCCTTCTTATTATAATTCATGGTACGGTTACTATAGTTCAACATATCCACGTTTCAATGATCCCGGATATTCTTCACCCGGTGGAATTTATAACGTAGAGATCAATGTATATTCTCTCGAAAAAAATAAACTGTTATGGACAGGAATCACCTCAGCAGTAAATGCTACCGATAAGAACAGGATGATTGATAATATTATCACTTCAGTGAAACAGAAAATGAAAAGTCAGGGACTTATAAAATAATTTTCTGAAACCCTTTGCAATTGATACAATAAAAATCAAATCAACATACCGACACGATCAGTTGCTGCAGTCTTAAAAATCATATCCTCCATTCATATTTGCCCTTGGGTAAATCGTTGCTCACCCTTTATGTTTCTAATTGGAATAGGGCGCCGGACCAGGTGGAGGCCAGATCCTGCAAATAACTGTGAAGAACTAAAAAATTTTATTGAAAAATTGTTCTTCTGATTTAAGAAATCGTTTAAAAATAACTTTCACTTTATGATCCTGCTGCTCACTCTCATACGGATAAAAGTCAAGGCTACATTTTTGACCCAGTGTTAAAATTCATCCAATAAGAGCCGAACAGTTATTATTATCCCTTGATCTTCTCATAGGCATATTTCCTTTTGATGTATCGATTGAGGAATGCTCCTTTAGAAAAAGATGTTTTCATGGCTGTGTAAACTTCTTCAGGCACATTCTTATAGTCATACACCAAACCGGAAACATAAATGACCCGCATGGTAGAGGTGAGCGCATCATATGTTATGGCAGCAACAACTGAAGATGGCATAGAGCAGGAGATTAATTATTTTTTTTAATAAAAAATTATGCCAGTCTTGCATCATATTTTTCCTGACAATAGTGATATTTTCATGTACAGGTATTAAGGAACATGCGACATTGTGTTATTTGTCCACCAGTTTAAGCCATTGCTTTATTACATTTTGCAATGCTTTTTCTTTTGCTTTCACATCGTCAAGGTCTTTAAAAATTGTAATTCTCCTTCCATCTTTGTAATCGCCCTGGAGCAATCCTGATGAATCGTTTACTTTTGCACCGTCCGGGAAAACAAGCATGATTTTGCCTTTGAAAAGATTCATCACAATTATTTCCCGTTTGTACTCTTTAGGATCAAATGGTTTCATTTCTCCCGTATAATAAAAACTTGGATTATTCCATTTTATTCGCTCACCAATTTCTTTATCGGTACTTAAAATGATCTGCCTTATCACTTCAACTATTTTGCCTAATCCAGGTTCAAGTTTTTGTATATGGGCGGTTACTGCTTCCTTGTCAGAAAGTTTTTCAGGTTTTTCTTTCATTTCAAAATTTTTTGAGAGGGTTTATCCGTTCATTATTACAAGATAAGCATTCCCAAAAAGTTTTTAATTAACTTTCATTCAAATTGCTTACCCCGTATGAAACACTTAGGATTGTTTTTAATTGCTATGCTTCTTTTAGTATCATTCAAAAAGAAAAAACCCTTTGAACAAAAGTGCATCAGAACCTGGGTGAGCCTGTTTAACGGCCAGAATCTTGATAATTGGAGTCCCAAAATAGCGGGATATAAACTCGGAGAAAATTTTGGGAATACCTTTCGTGTTGAAAATGGAATGCTCAGTGTCAGGTATGATGCATATGATAGTTTCAAAAACAGGTTTGGCGCCCTATACTATAACAAAAAGTTTTCGAATTACAGACTAAAAGTTGAATACAGGTTTGTAGATGATACTACGCGGGGTGCGCCTTCATGGGGATACCGGGATGGAGGAATTCAATATCATTGCCAACCGCCGGCTTCCTTAGATTTAAATCAGCCTTTCCCGATTTGTCTTGAATATAATCTCCTTGGCGGAAATGGTAAAGATGAACGCCCTTCCGGTGAAATATGTGCTAACGGTATTTATGTAGAGATCAATGGAAAAAGAAATACATCCTATTGCACACCACCTTCAGTCAAAAGAACCTTGAATGGTGATCAGTGGGTTACTGCAGAAATTGATGTGCATGATGGAAAGATCACGCACTATATTAATGGTGAAGAAGTCATTCAATTTGAAAATCCAAGGTATGATTCTACGAATTCCATTGCGAAAAAATTTATAGTGGCAAAAAATGATGCTGTTAAGGACGGGTACATATCACTACAATCTAATAGTCACCCCATGGATTTCAGAAAGATCGAGATTATGGAATACTAATCATTGAACACATGAATCAGCAGTCGATCTCTAAAATAAAATTAATTATTACCGGAACTACGGGAATGGTGGGTGAAGGCGTACTTAATGAATGTTTGCAGCATGATGATGTTGAACAAATTTTATCGATCAGCAGAAAACCATGCGGGATAATAAATCCAAAGTTAAAAGAAATAGTACACACCAATTTTTATGATCTTTCCTCTGTTGAAGATCGACTCAAAGGTTATAACGCCTGTTTCTTTTGTCTTGGTTCCTCTGTAGGGATGAAAGAAAAAGAGTATTATCGCCTTACTTATGATTTGACAATGTACGTGGCTGAGACACTTTCGCGGATAAATCACGATATGACATTCTGTTATATTTCCGGCGCAGGAACAGATAGTACAGAAAAGGGAAGATCAATGTGGGCAAGGGTAAAAGGGAAAACAGAAAATGATCTGATGAAACTTTCTTTTAAGTCGGTATACAATTTCCGGCCCGGAATTCTAATACCAACAAAAGGCCTGA
>DATBFI010000691.1:0-2827 GCA_036558585.1 Chitinophagaceae bacterium | reverse complement strand
CAAAAGAAAATACACCGATTGTATTTACCAATGCTTCTACAGGTGGAATACTATACAAATGGATGTTTGGTGATGGCGACTCTCTTGTTACTGTGAAAAGGGATACTATTATTTCACATATTTACAATGCAACAGGCACTTATAATGCATGCCTTGTTGCTTACAATAATTTTGGCTGTACAGATACAGCCTGTCACCCCGTGCAGGCGATTGTGATACCTGTGGTTGATGTGCCCAATGCATTCACTCCAAATGGAGATGGTGTAAATGATCTGGTAACTGTAAAAGGATTTGGTATACAAAAAATAGATTGGCGTATTTTCAATCGTTGGGGCACACCCGTATTCAGGACCGGTAATTTAACGCAGGGATGGGATGGCAGGTATAAAGGAACATTACAACCCCAGGAAGTGTATGTATATGTATTAGATATTACTTTTACCGATGGAACAAGGTATCGAAAAAAGGGGGATATTACTTTACTGAGATAGATTGATTTTTTATGAAGAAGTTGTTTAACCATGCCAAAGAGATTTTTCTCGCCGTCACATGCATTTTGTATTATTCAGCAATGCATGCACAGGATCTCCATTTTTCACAGTATTTCAATTCACCTTTATTGGTAAATCCTGCCAATACTGGTTTTGCCCCGGATGTGGATTGGAGGGCAGGTATTCATTACCGTAATCAATGGGCGAGCATTACGCCAAACCCATATAAGACAATGAGCGCATGGGGTGATGTGCAATTGTTCAATAACCGCTTTCCTGATGGGTGGGTTGGCATTGGAGGTTCCTTGTTAAAAGATGTAGCCGGAAGCGGCGCACTTAGTGCCACGCGCGGTTTTGCATCAATTGCTTATCATCAGTTGATTGGACTTAATAGTTTGCTGAGCGGGGGATTTAATGTAGGCTTTGTAAATAAAAGAATCGATATCAGCAAGCTTACATTTGATAACCAATGGAATGGTAAGTTCTTTGATGTAAATGCACCAAGCGGTGAACTGTTCGCTTTTAATTCGGTTACTTACCTGGATTTACAGGCAGGCCTTAATTATGCTTTCTTTTCTTCTGAGAATGCTTACTTCAATGCGGGCTTTAGTGCTTTACATCTTAACCGGCCACGGGAATCATTTTTTTCTGATAAATCAGTGGATGCGCGTCTCGAACCGCGTTTGACCATATTTCTGAATGGAAGTTTTAAACTCAATAATCAATGGATAGTAAATCCAAATGTGTATGTAAGCAAAATGGGAACTGCCTATGAAACTGTAGCAGGTCTTAATGCACATTATAATTTAAGCGGCGATGGCAACTCCCAGTTAGTGGGCGGATTATATCTCCGTTTGAAAGACGCATTTATACCGATGGTAGGTTATCAATGGCATGATCTCTCAGTTACCGTTAACTATGATGCTACGAGTTCTTCTTTAGGGACCTATAACCAGACACAGGGCGCTTATGAACTTTCCATAATAAAAACCGGCATCTTCAGCAGTAGTGGTAAAGATGTAAAATGTCCTACTGTAAAGTTTTAAAAAAAATTATCCTGCGTTTGCAGAATAATTTTTTAAATCACGCCTGATATATGTTGAGTTAATAATAGTTTATGTAATCCACTTTAATAAATCTTATGACTCTGTTTTGATAACATAATCTACTGTATTTGTGTCTTGCATTCAGACAGAAAAATGTTACAGCGATTCTTTGTGCCTGCCATTATCTCCGCTCCTTTCTATTTTATAACCATCCTTTTTATAATAGCGACTATATTTATCTGATATTTCCTTAGGTTGTTTTTTGCCATTAATATACAGATCACCTTCTTTTTTCCATTCAACACTATATCCCTTCTTTTTATCGATCAGTCCATCTTTCTCTAACTGATCAGTAAATTCCTGCATATCTCTTAATTCCTCTTTTGCTCTTTCCATTGATTCTTTAGCGCCTTTAATAGCATCCTGTACCTGCATTTTAAATTTGCTGCTGTTAAAGTTTTGCTGTAAGTCCAGCATCTCATTGCGTAACTTTTGCATATCAATTTGTTTTAGTTGGTCATGAACTTGTTGAATGGATTTGTTGAGATCTATTTTTATTTTATCTGCATCTATTTTTTTCATCTGCTCATCTATATCCTTTTCCATCTTTTCTAAATCGATTTTTTTGAGTTGATCCTGCGCTTCTTCAACTGAATTGTTTACATCTATCTTTATTTTGTCAACATCTATTTTCTTCATTTGCACATCAATCTGCCGGCTTATCTTTTCAAAATCGATTTTGTTGATCGCTTCATCCAAGTGTTGTGAAAGTTCAATGTTAAGATCTTTCATATTGAGATCGAGCTTTTGCATCCCGATATCCAATTTTTTTATCGCATCCTGCAGTTCATTCATTCTAAATTCATCCTGATCATTATTACGTTGTTTGGGTTGGGTAGTATCTCCTGTTGCATAGTGCTTACAGGTTTTTGAATCTGCTTCCTTTTTATTGTCGACCTGCCAGGCAATAGCAGTAACAGCAATAAAAGACAAACAAACCCATATAAAATATTTTTTACGCTTAAACGCATTTTTCATTGTTTTTAGTTTTGTGGTTAAATTATTTAACTTACGAATAATTTCGTATAAATGTACGACCCAATTCGTAGAATGTTACAAATTATTCCGTGATTTTGAAAAATTTAACAATTAGATTCTTGAGTGATACCGATCAGCTAATAATAAAATAAAGCATGCAAATATCTTTTAAAAAGGCTTGAATTAGCAGCTTAAAACGAAGACCTTAAAATGAGTGGCACCAGTCCGGGAGGGCCATTCCGGCGGGCGTTT
>DATBFI010000690.1:0-7417 GCA_036558585.1 Chitinophagaceae bacterium | reverse complement strand
AGCGGCTATGGCGATGGCTGCATCAGGATGGAGATGATCAATATGTTTATATGGGAGAAATCCATGTAATGGTGTATCAATTGAAGGTGCTTTAGAATTCAAATCATAAATACAATGGTTGAATAATTCTACCATCTCATCTTCATGCTCAATACCGCGATATACATTTTTCAAACTGCGCAACCTGTCAACATACAAAGCGGCAAGACCACCTCTTTTCATGGTCCCCAAATCACCGCCGCTTCCTTTCACCCACATCACTTCAACTTCTTTTCCGGTGAGCGGGTCTTTCGCCATTGCTTTGCATGATGTATTGCCACCGCCATAATTTGTTAACCGTAAATCTGCACCTAACAAATTCGAACGATATACCAGTAATGCTACCTCATCACCGGCAAGCTCAGCAGCTTTCTTTTCATCCCATAAGTAGCTTACGTGTTTAAAGCTTGTTGTAGTTATATCCATAAAATTTTTTTTAATAATATTTTTTTGTGAGTTGCCGGAGGTGAGTTTATTATTTCATTACACACTACTTCAATGCATTTCCGATACCGACTAATATCACGGATAAAATAATAGTAGTGACACCAATGATAATTGTTGTACGCGTTTTTGTTGTTACACCTTTCCATTCTTTCAATGCAAAGCCCCACATGTTCGCAACGAGTATGATAAATGCCATGTGTAATATCCATGAACTTGCTCCATTGCCAAGTTTGCTTTCTCCCATACCATAAAAGAAAAATTGCAGAAACCAGGTTGTCCCTGCTAATGCACAGAATAATAGGTTTCTTGCCAACGGATGCCTGCTGTTTGTATAATCGCCAAATGTTTTATTACGGGCATTTAAAATCATACACCAGATAAAATTTGTTGTAAGTCCGCCCCATAACAACACTACATAAATCACGTTATTGCGATATAAAAAATTTATTGTTTCTGTTGGATGAGATGATTTCCATGTTTGATTGGCAACTTCAGCCATTGGTGAACCTGCTTCGATGCCATAATTAAAACACGCACTAAGTATTCCTGAAATAATACAAACAATCAGTCCTTTTACGAGATTGAATTCTTTTACACTCTCTTTCTTTTTTTCTTCGGGCAATTCTTTTTCTTTCAATACACCAGCTCTGCCGCAGATATAAATACCAAGTAAACATAACACGATACCAACAAGCACAATACGCCCCCACGATGTACTGAGCAAATCATTAAAAGTCGTTTTTCCAGGGTCCGGATGAAAGTTGTAATAGATAGATGGAACTAATGCGCCAAATGCAGATGTAAAACCAAGTAATACAGAATTACCCAAACTCATTCCAAGATAACGCATACCCAAACCATACATTAAGCCTCCAATGCCCCAAAGAATTCCCCAGAAAAATGTCCACCAAAAAGTTGAAGCTCCTGTCCCGGAAATGATCCCGGTAAAGTTTGGGATCGTAAGCCATGCAGCAATTGGCGGAACAATCAACCATGAAAACAAACCACCGATCAGCCAGTAATTTTCCCAATGCCATCCTTTTACTTTCTTATAAGGCACATAAAAACTTCCTGAAGCAAAGCCGCCGATGAAATGAAAAATAATTCCAAGTATTACCTGCATACGCTATGATTTTTCTAATGCAATTACATTTGTAAAAATATTGCGCAATTAATTGCTGACCGTCATGGCCTGTCATGAAAAGTAAATGAATTTACTGTTTTGTGCAAATCAAATGATTTGGTAAGTCTCTCACCGAAGCACAACACAACTGTTCCATTACTTGTTTCAATTGTGTTTTTAAAATTGAGATGGTATGATTGCCACCATCTTTTCCAAGCGCTGCAACACCATACATGAACGTCCTGCCCATAAAGCTAAAATCTGCACCGCATGCTAAAGTCCTTGCTACATCCGGCCCCGAACGAATACCACTGTCCATCATAATGACAATTTTATCCTTGTATTTTTTTATGACCGGCAATAGTGATCTGACTGCAGACTGGCCTGCGTCCAATTGCCGGCCTCCATGATTGGAAACGATGATGCCATCAAAACCTAACCTTAATGCCATTTCTGTATCTTCTTCGCTGGCCACACCTTTTAAAACGAGCTTGCCTTTCCACATGTCTCTTATCGGTTTTATTCTTTCTTCATTCAATCTTCCCGAAAATGTTCTGTTCATAAATAAACCAAGCTGTTTCATGCTCATTCCTTTAGGCATATAAGGCTTCATTGTTTCAAATGAGGGTGAACCATGTATCAATGTTTTAATTGCCCACCCGGGTTTACTCATGATTTGCAAAATATTCTTCAATGTCATTTCAGGTGGCATAGCCAAACCATTTCTTATATCGCGTGGCCGGTAACCAAATGAGGGTACATCGCACAGGATAACTAAAACAGGATAGTATGCATCCGCAACTCTTTTTAAAATATTGTTTCTTATTTCAGCTTCTGCCGGGTGGTATAGCTGAAACCATGCTTTGCCTTCTGTTAGCTCACTTGTTCTTTCAATAGATGAAGTTGTTACTGTGCTTAAGATAAAAGGTATGTTATGCTTAAACGCCGCCCTGGCAAGTATCTCAGGAGCATTCGGATATATCAGGCCCTGCAAACCCACAGGTGCAATGCCGAAAGGCGCGTCATATACATGACCAAAAAGCTCTGTGTGTAAATCAGCGCTTGTATAGTTCCTGAGATAGTAAGGCTTCAGTTCGATCTCTCTTAATTCCGTTGTATTCTTCTGCAGGTTTACATCTTCATTGCAGCCACCATCGAGGTATTCAAAAGCAAAACGCGGAATTTTTTTCTGCGCCTTCTTTCGCAAATCATCAATCGACGGATAATTGCTGTTGTATTTTATCTCCATGCTTTTCCAAGAATGATTTTTAAGAGCCTGACTCAAGTGCAGTTATTTAACTTCGTTTCGCCCCAGGCGAACTCTTGCTATTTATCACTTAACGATACAATTTTCACCGGCCCCAACAATCCTGAAGGCAACAATGGCGAGTCTGCTTTATAGAAGGCCATTGTTGTATAAGTGATCATCTTCTTATTTACAACATCGGGCTGCTGGTCACCAATCAAACGATTTACCCATAAGTTAGTAACCCTTATTTCGATTTGATTTGCTCCCGGTTTCAAAGCATCTGTAATATCTACGCGGAAGGGTTTCTTCCAGCTAATGCCAAGTGATCTGCCATTCACAATAATTTCTGCAAGGTTTTTTACTTCGCCAAGATCTAACCACAATGAACTTCCTTTCTTAAACCAGTCAGCAGAAGCATTCACTGTTTTTGTATAAGTAGCTGTACCGGAAAAATATTTTACTCCCGCATCGGCATTATCTGTCCAGGATTTAAGTTCATTTATTTTGATCGAAGCAGGTGCGCCGCGATTTGGCTGGAAAGCAATATTCCATTCTCCGGTAATTGAATCTGCTGTCTTTTCAGTAACTGCGGGTAAGATGTGTGAAGCAGTTACAGCCTTTTCCTTAAATATTACAAATACAGCATCTGATGGCTGCAAATGTAAATTCACTTTTGTAATTCCATTTGCAATTGTATAAGAAGCAGGCTCTGTTTTCCCTGTCTCAGGATGCCATATTTCGGGTACTTTTCCATCTATACGGAATGTTGCCTCAATTTCCTCAACCCTGTCATGGCGATTATTCACCCAATAAAGATCACGATCAGGCAGTTGACGGTGTACATACAAAAGTTTTGTATCAGCCTCGGGTTTACTGTAAGTGAAATCCGGAGCAATATTCAACTCCCTGAGCACATCACTTAAGGCTTTGTTTACAAACACCCTTGCATTATCAGTTGCCCAAATTTGATTTACTAAATCTTTGAATTCTGTTTGGTCATCTGATAAACTCGGTGTGCCTGCCGGTTTTACACCTGTTATCGTGGCGCCTGCTTTCATCATTTCATTTATTTTACGCAACACCGGCAACGACATATATTTTGCGTTGCTGTCCAGCACGAGTATGCGATAACTCATGCCACCCGGTGTAACAAGTTTGCCATCTTTTACAGATAACATATTGATCAATCCATCAGCATTTATAAAATCATAAGTATATCCCTCGGGAATAACAGGAGGATTTTTACCAAACAATGCAGTTATGTTATTGTCTTCACCATAATAGTAAACAATATCAGCAACAAACTTTCCCTGCTGGAGTAAATAACTACTGCGTGAAAGATAAGCAGTCCATGCTTTTGCCTGTTCTGCCCATGTTTCATGACGGGTAAACCATTGACCAAAAGGTCCAAGACCAAGACCAGGGATCTTATCGTCCACCGGCTGATGAACAGAGCAGTGAATAACAAACCTGTTCAATCCGCTTGCCAGCTCAAGATCAACACTCGGTTTTAAATTTTCAGGACAATAAGACCATGCGCCTGTAGGAAGACCTAAAGCAGTCAGCGATTCCGCTGCTACAAAATTTTGTCCGTATATATGTGCTACAGATGCGGACTCACGTATATCAATTGTATGAGCTGTTTGATCATTCTGGTTGATAAACGGATTGGGTGTCCATAAAGCCGACATTGGTATGGCAGCAGTTCTTTTTACTTCCATTCCATCAGCAATAAATGCACGACCACTTTCATGTGATTCAGAATAACGCTTCATCCCCCGCTCTGCAAGAATTTTTGTTAATCCATCATAATGATATTCTGCAACAAGATCACTCAGTGTTCTTCGCAGATCAAACAGGAATTGTTCACTTGCCTCAGCGCTTTTCACAACATAACCTGTTAGTACGGGCATCCACGGGATCATATTGTAGCCACGCCGTTTTTGAAACTCCTGCGGAAGATTTGCTGTCCAGTTTTGTGCACCCGCTTCCCAGCTATCGGTGATCATATATTGCAAACCACCTTTGCTTCCCATTAAACCGCCTGTGGCATTTTTGTATTGATCGAGATAATTGTTGAAATAATTTTTTATAGCAACAGGATCAAGTTTGTCAACTTCAGGGCCAGTTGCCTCGGGAGACGCAGGATGATTATCAATTCCGAGCAATGAATATCCGAAACGAACTACTTTCCATTCACCTGCCGGAGCAGTCCAGTTTAATGTACCGTCTGCATTTAGTTTATCAGTCAGGTCAATAATATCGTTTGTTGCAACCACATCATTTGTTTGAGCAGTTGCTTTTTGATATAGTTCAGTTGCCGGAGCAAATGCATCTTTCTCTTCAAACATATTTATACGTGAAGCAGTATGTAAAACGATCTCCGCTATCTCAGTTCCGGGAGAGGGAACGGGTTTTACATCCATTCCTACCATTGCCGCAAGCGCGCTGAACTTAGGTGGAGGATTCCTGACCGTTACACGAAAATATTTTGCAGTGGTTTCAGGAACAGCAATAGTTTGCTGCAACACTGCGCCGGGCGGGATATAACAAACAAATTTGAAATTGGCACCATCATCACTCGCTTCCAGTGCACGGGAATCTTTGGGATCAGTACCCTGGCCGAACATACCGGGATTGCCGCCACCTACCATGGTTACTGCCTTGATCTTTTGTGGTTGCGGAAAAGCAAATTGTATCCATGCATAACCTTTAACTGTATCTGAAGGCAAAAGATTTGTTTTTGCAAGATCACCGTCAGTTAATTGTGCTAAGGTAAAATTGCCGCCGCTTGAAGTAACAACCACATTTAAATCGGTTAACGATTTATCTGCTTCAGGTAATTTGAATGCTAACACGGCAACATCTTTATAGAACGCTGGAAGTTTTGACGGATCAACTGTTTCACCAAACCCCGGTTGTTTCACGATATTTTGAAAAGGCCCTGTTACTCCCGGAGGTTGGGTAACTTTGATGTTTGATGTACCACCTTTCACACGTGTTTCGGTCCAAACAATTTTTTTCATTCCGTCCTCAGGTTTTACCCATGGACCGCCGCTTTCACTCCAGCCCGGAGAACCTGCAATTGCCATTTCAAGATGCAATGAATCTGCAAGCCTTGTTGTGAACTGAAATGCATCCTGCCATTCGGGTGTCATATAGGTTAATCTCTTCTGAACAACCTGCGGAGTCATAAGGCTCGCATCAAAATTTTGAAAACCTCCAATGCCTGTACGGTGCATCCATTCAAGGTCTTTGCGGATACCATCTTTTGTAATGTTGCCATTCATCCAATGCCACCACACACGCGGTTTTGCTGCATCGGGCGGAGTGGCAAAGCCTGCATACAAAGTATCCTTTTCTTTATTACCTGTTTGTGAAAAAGCTGTAACAGAAAATATTGTTACGGCTACAAATAAAAATGGTTTTATCATGTGAGTAGTTTGATAACGTAATGTTTGTGAAAAGGTATTTTTAAAATCAGACTTCATGTCTTCTGCTTTTTATTGCTGAAAAATATCGGGATACTTCCTTATAAAATAAACAGGTGTGCAGCTCCATGCATGGCAATAACTGTTTACAGGAAAAAAATTGTAAGGAGATAAAAAATCATCTTTAGGATCATATACTTCCCAAAAAGTATCGGCGCCTTTCTTTACCATGCCACCCCAATAGCTAACGATAAGATCTTTTGCCTCTTTTTTCATATCACATTGTATCATGGCTTCAATAACATAGTGATACAAATAGGGCGCACCGGGGTAAACAACATTTTGCATCGTTGGCAATTGGTGCAATGCCTTTGCACCTTCATCTTTTGTTGCTACACCGCTGAGCACCATCCATGCCTGTGAAGCATAAGATACCTGTTGATCTTTTCCGCTGATAAAAACACCCAATTGTTTATCGTACAAATTTTTATGCGTTGCTTCGGTCATTTTTTTTATGAGACCCGGTAATTCGGCAACGTCATTTTCTTTGCCAAGCATTTTTGCCAGTTCATAAGTGTTTTTATAAGCCCAGATTACTACGCCCTGTAGCGCAGTTTGTTTATCCAGGCCATTGCGCCAATCAAAAAACAGCCACCATTCTTTGCCTGCTTTTTCATAGTCAAGCATACCATCTTCCCCAAGATATTTTTTGGGGATCTCAAGCTGCTTCTTTACAAGCGGCCAGAGATCCATAGCTGTTTGCTTATCACCTGTTGCCTGCACATATTCTTTCACAGCCACATTGTAGATCAAAGCATAATCAAATAATGGGTTGATCTGCGGATGAGGTTTCGGCCGCTCAAATACATTCGATGGAGCAACACCGTCTTCATAACTCAAACCGGCAAGCAGGTACAAACAATGTTTTGTGAGATCAAAGTTTTTGAAAGAGTACATATTTGCCAAAGATTCTAAATAAAGATCACCTATCCATAATCTCCTGTCACGTTTCGGCCCATCTTCATAAACCGTTTGCATACATTCTTTTAATGTAGTGAGACCAACTTTATCAATATCTGCGATCATTTTGTCCGTTGCAGGAGCAAGCGGTGCGGGTGTTGCATTAAC
>DATBFI010000689.1:0-5416 GCA_036558585.1 Chitinophagaceae bacterium | reverse complement strand
AACTGAAAAAATATGTTTCGGGAGAAGCTTCTCCCGAGGAAACACACGCTGTTGAAAAACAAATGGCAGACTCCGATTTTGTAAATGATGCAGTAGAAGGCTTGCAGACAATTTCATCAAAACAAAAATTGGATGATTATGTAAACCAGTTGAATAAAAATTTGCACCAGCATTTAGTTTCAAAAAAACAGCTAAAAAATAAGAGAAGGATAAAAGAATTGTTCTGGGTGATTGTTGCAGCTATTGTGATTGTCTTGTTATGCATACTTGCTTATATTGTAATAAAAATACAACGGGAAAAGCGAAGTGAAAGGCATTCTGTTTCAGTACAATACTTGTTGAACAACAACGACGATAATACAACCTTATTTATCTGGTAAGTCTTTTGATCAACGATTTATGTTGAGGATATAGCATGGTTAATTCTTCTGCTTTCGCCAGTTCGAAATCCGCAAAATCAAAACCTGGCGCCACTGTGCAGCCAACAAAACTAAATAAACCATCGTCTGCAGGTTCAGCGGCAAACCAGCAAGCCGCAGGCACTACAAATTGAAAGCTTTCATTATTTTTTATATTGTTTCCTAAATAAACAGTTTCAAGTTTGCCATTTGCGAGAATGATATAAATGCGCAAAGTGCCACCACTATAAAAATGCCAGCATTCATCACTTTGTATACGGTGAAATGCGGAAAATTGTCCTCTTTCCAATAAAAAATAAATAACGGTTGAGAAGTTTCTTGCGCCTTTAAATCTTTTTGGTAATGCACTGCATGAAATAGATTCCCCAGATCGATAAGTTTCGCTGAAATAACCACCTTCCGGATGCGGTTGCAAATGATAATATTCAATATACTCAGCCACAGAAATATTCATAATAAAGTTTTTATTGTGCATGTTACACATCTTTACAGATAAAGATCCAGGAATTTGAGCAGATAAAATTTTTATGGGATCCTGTTGCAATCAATCTGGAATAAATACATAAAAAAACCGTGTTACCATCACCAGCAACACGGCACACTTCATAGAAAATTGGAAAGCCCACGAACTTTATTAACGCATTGTACAACTAAGGTGAAGCAAAGAAAGAATTACAGGAAAATAAATGCGCTGAAACGGTAAAATCAATTGCCGAAAAAGGATTTTTTATTTATGGGCATTTAATAGTACAAAAGCTTTTTACGATTTTCATTTTTAAGGGAGAAGGCAGCGTTGTGCAAGGCAATCGAATCTCGTGATTTGAACAAATAGTCAGGAAGGAAATATTTTTCTTTATTATTCGTTAGAGAAATGACATATCCTGTTACCTTAATTACTATTCTTTATATCATTATTTTTGATTCAAAAATAAATGTTATGCCTCTCGATAAGTTTGGAATAGCAAAACGAATTGCAAGAGAATTGCAGGATGGCATGTACGTAAATCTTGGTATTGGTATACCAACACTCGTGGCAAATTTTATTCCCGATGGAATGACGGTAATTCTGCAAAGTGAAAATGGCATACTAGGCATGGGCCCCTACCCTTCGGAAGAAGAAGTTGATGCTGATCTTATAAATGCTGGCAAAGAAACAGTAACCATTATTCCGGGAGGTGTTTTTTTTGATAGTGCAGAAAGTTTTGGAATGATTCGTGCAGGCAAGATTGATTTAACTGTACTGGGTGCTATGGAAGTAAGCGATACGGGCGATATTGCTAATTGGAAAATTCCGGGTAAAATGGTAAAAGGTATGGGTGGGGCAATGGATTTGGTAGCAAGCGCTAAAAATATTATCGTAGCAATGCAACATACCAATCCCAAAGGAGAAAGCAAATTGCTTTCAACATGTACATTACCCTTAACAGGAGTAAAATGTGTAAAGATGATTGTTACAGATCTTGCGGTAATAGAGATTACTCCCGAAGGATTTTTGCTAAAAGAAAGAGCACCCGGTGTAAGTGTGGAAGAAATAAAAAGAAAGACATCAGGACGATTAACAGTTCCTGCAGATGTACCTGAAATGATAGTATAAGCTGTTTTATAAACCTTATGAACAAAGCTTTTATTTAGATAGTAAAGCTTATCTAAATGAAGATGACTGATTGAAAAAATTTTTACATCATAGCGTAATTTTTTGTGTGATCTTTTTCTTCCGTACTGTCACATTTTCTTTTGCCCAGCCTGTTGCTGATTTTAATGTATCTGTTAACGAGGGATGTAGCTCACTTCGGGCGCAGTTTACGGATCTTTCAACAGGTAATCCCTCAAGCTGGTTATGGAATTTTGGTGATGGCCAAACATCAATTGCTCAAAACCCCTCTGTAACATATACCAGCCCCGGAGTTTATTCGGTTTCATTAACAGTACAAAATTCGGCGGGAAGCAACAGCATTACGAAAACAAATTATATTGTTGTCGATTCCTTTTTAACCGCACGATTTATTAATATAGTATCAAGTGGTTGCATACCATTGCCCGTTTCCTTTATTGATCAAAGCACTCCTGGTTCAGCTGCGATCACATCATGGCGTTGGAATTTTGGCGACGGCACTACATCAGATTCAACCAATCCAACTCATACTTATGCTGACACCGGAACTTTCAATGTTACCTTAATAGTCTCAAATGCAAAAGGGTGCAGGGATACATTAACAGGTACAATTGCAACAGGAATAAAGCCGAGAGTATTTTTTACTACACCCCTTTTTGATATCTGTGCTTCCTATCCGGTGCAATTTCAAAATCGAACTAAGGGAATTGTAACCAGCTGGTTATGGAATTTTGGTGATGATGATACGAGTACCAAAAAAAGCCCTTTGCATTATTTTACTGATACAGGATTTATAAAAGTAAAGCTAACTGCAGCGTATAATGGTTGTTCCGATTCATTTATAACTCACGATCTGCATATAAAGCCTCCGGTTGCAAAGATTCGCGGAGCTACCTTTTCATGTGATAATCCGTATTTGATAGATTTCCAGGCGAAATATCGGGTAGAAAGAGATTACAACTCATATTGGGATTTTGGTGATGGCACAACATCAACGGATAAGTATCCTCAACATACTTATTCAAACAAAGGTACTTACCTGGTAAAATTATCTGCGCCAGGAACCGAATGTAGCTATACAGATTCAATAACAATAAATGTGATCGATGAAAATCCTTCTTTTGCATACAATTCAAGTCATGCATCTGTCTGCAAATTAGATACAGTGCACTTTATTGCCACAAATTATGATACTGCTCTTATCCACATTTTTAAATGGGACTATGGCGATGAAGATACAGCCACTGATTTTAGTTCACTGAATGCAGGCTACCATACTTATAAAAACACGGGTACTTTTTCTGTATCCCTGATTACAGGGAATATTTCAGAATGCTATGATACTATAACAAAACCTGTAAATATTCACGGTCCAAAGGCGGCCTTCACAAACAATGCTGCAGCATGCGTTGATAATACAGTAAATTTTACGGACCAGTCAACAAGTGACGGCACTTATCCTGTTACAAAATGGATATGGGATTATGGTGATGGAACTATGAGCACACTTAATGGCCCGCCATTCACTCATGTGTATAAACGAAGTGATACATTTACTGTAAAACTTAAAATAGCAGATTCTAATGGTTGTGAAGATACTTTGACTAAACCGGGTGTATTAGTGACTATCCCAAATCCTGTTGCTGCTTTTACTGTAGATACATTGAATTGTTTAAACAACCCGGTTTCTTTTTCTGATAATTCTACAGGCCAGCTGCTTGGCCGTATATGGTATTTTGGCGATGGGGATACATCAACACAAATGGCACCGAAGCATGTGTACTTATCTACGGGTGATTATACTCCAACATTGATAATTGGAAACCAGGCGGGATGTTCTGATACTTTGAAAAAATTTGTGCATGTGTTACCACTGCCAAATGTTGACGCCGGAGTAGATTCATCCATATGCCTGGGACAGTCTGTTGTGTTGCATGCAAGTGGAGCAAGTCGTTATGTATGGGCTGCCGATGCCTCATTAAATTGTACAGCATGTGCTAACCCTGTTGCAAAGCCACAGGTAAATAAAATATATTATGTAACCGGAACAGATGCTTTTGGATGCACTGCGTCAGATTCTTTATTTATTGAAGTAAAACAACCCGTAGCTCTTTTGGTAAAAAGAATGGATACAGTTTGTTATGGAAGTTCTATACAACTAAACGCTTCGGGAGCTGAAGTTTATTACTGGCAACCATCAACCGGCTTAAGCAGCATCAACATTCCGGATCCTGTAGCAACACCTCTTACAACTACTACATATACACTTAAAGGAGCCGATACCAAAAATTGTTTTTTTGATACAGCTTCAATTACAGTAGTTGTTGCGCCACATCCACAATTTAATATTGTAGATACGAATGTTACACTTGGAGCAGGGAGCACTTATGTTATAAAAACAACTAGCTCTCCCGATATTATAAAATGGCAATGGTCGCCGCCAATTAATCTTTCCTGTACAAACTGTCCTCAGCCAATCGTAACCGGGAATAAATTTATTCAATACACCGGCGTAGCATCAAATGCCGCTGGCTGTAGTGATTCAGATAAAATTATCATAAAGGCAGCCTGTAGTAGTGATCTGGTATTTATACCAAACACATTTTCTCCGAATGGAGATGGTAATAATGATCGCTTTTACCCGAGAGGTCCCGGAATATATCTTATCAAGTCCATGCGGATCTTTAATCGTTTAGGGCAAATAATTTTTGAAAAAAAGAATTTTCAGGCGGATGTTGAAAGTGAAGGATGGGATGGAACAATGCATTCGAAAAAATTACCTGAAGATGTATATATTTATTTTATCGAGGTAATTTGTAACAATGGGACCATTATTGCTTTTAAAGGAGATATAGCGTTGTTATAAGCGCAAATAATAGCAATTGGAGCCTGGCAGGAGCCTCTTGAGGAGTGGTTCTTTATATTCAGTCTCATTATTTTTGATTTTCCATAACATTAAAAAGGAAATTTCGTTATTCTAAAGGATAACAGGCAACATTTGAATTTTGCTTAGCATCTTCTAGGTTGGGAAGATCAAAATAGGGGCTGATAAAATAATTCAGCCTTTTGTTTATAATCCGTGCTCATAATATTTTAAACATACACAAAAACCATTTTATACTGTTGCAAGAACATAACATAATACCGCAAATCTCAGCTTAAGAGACCCGGTTTATCTAATTAATAAACGATGTGATTCATTCCCATTGATTGCAGCAGGTGTCAACCGGAATGGATTTTGATTTAGCAAGCTAACCTGGAAAGTGGTATTAAAAGTAAGTAAAGACTGCAATAAAAAAACTTAAACACTTTTGCCGAATTAGCTAATTTTTTATTTTGTCGTTCATTCATGAAGAAGTTGTTGTATGAGACCAATATCAACCAT
>DATBFI010000688.1:0-19299 GCA_036558585.1 Chitinophagaceae bacterium | reverse complement strand
TACTGAACCGCTGATGTGGTTTGTCTTCCCTGGATACGACCACTCTTCATCAACCCATCATACTGTCGCATCAGCAACTGAGTTTCGATCTGTTGCAATGTATCGAGGATAACACCTACCATGATCAACAGCGAGGTACCTCCAAAGAAAGTAGAAAAGCCTTGCTGAACACCGAGACGATTTGCAATACCGGGCAAAATACCAACTATTGCAAGCAGTATGGCTCCTGGGAACGTGATCTTGTCCATCACATTACCGATATAATCGGCTGTCGGCTGTCCTGGCTTCACCCCTGGAATAAATCCATTGTTCTGCTTAAGGTTTTCTGCAATCTGTTTTGGATTAAATATTAATGCCGTGTAAAGAAAAGTAAAACCAATTACCATAACGGCATAAATAACCATATACCATGCATTACTATGGTCTGAAAATATTTTTACAATTCCCTGTGCAGAATTAAGATTGGTAAATGAGAATAATGTTGGCAGGAACATAATGGCCTGTGCAAAGATAATTGGCATTACACCTGCAGCATTTACTTTCAAAGGAAGGAATTGGCGTGCACCTCCAAACTGCCTGTTACCGATAATTTGCTTGGCATAATTCACAGGCACTTTTCGCACACCCTGCACAAGAATAATAAGACCCATGATGATTGCAATAAGGAAAGCTATTTCAATCATGAAGATAAGCAAACCACCACCACCCTTTGTCTGCTTTGCAACAAACTCTTGTATCACAGATTGTGGTAAACGTCCAAGAATACCGATCATGATTATAATGGAAGTACCATTCCCTAAACCTTTGTCCTGTATTTTTTCACCCAGCCACATTACAAACAAGGTGCCCGCAGTTAAAACGATTATCGTTGATATAAGGAAATAGGGCTTATATGAATCAATCATTGCTTCTGCATAACCAGGCGTTTTCAAATAAGCCACGTATGCGCTTGATTGCAGCATTGTAACTAAAACGGTGAGATATCGTGTCCACTGGTTAATTTTCTTGCGACCGCTCTCACCCTCTTTTTGTATTTTCTGCATCTGGGGTACGAGAATCGTCATCAACTGCATAAAAATAGATGCAGAAATGTATGGCATTACACCTAAGGCAAAAATAGAAGCATGTGAGAATGCGCCTCCTGCAAAAGTGTCGAATAAACCAAGCAAGCCGCTGCTGCTTGCGTTACTTTGAACGTCCTGGAGTTTATTGGGATCGATACCGGGTAAAACTATATGCACACCCACCCTGTAGATAAGAATCAGTGTAAGAGTAACGATTATCTTTCCACGTAATTCTTCAATACTCCAGATGTTTTTTATAGTTTGAATTAATTTTTTCACTGGATGATAATTGTATCTGTGAACGTTGCTGTAGACTAAAAGACGCATCTGTTATTGATGCGCCGCCGGCAGGCTCTGGCTAACAAATATCGTAAAAAATTTCTTACAAAATTTCAACTGTGCCCCCGGCAGCTTCAATTGCTGTTTTAGCTTTACCACTTACAGCATTTACTTTAAAGCTAAGTTGAGTTTTCATTTCACCATTGCCCAATACCTTTACCCTGTCTGTGCGTCCTATCAATCCGTTAATGTACAAGTTCTCTAAACTAAATTCATTAAAGCCATACTTTTCAGCAAGCTGATCAATCTGGCCCAGGTTGAAAACTTTATACTCAATACGGTTGTTGTTTTTGAAACCACGTTTTGGCAATCTTCTCTGGATTGGCATCTGTCCACCTTCATGTGCCATTTTCCGTTGATAACCGGCGCGGCTTTGGCCGCCTTTATTACCTTTGGTTGAAGTGCCACCTTTACCACTGGCTTCACCACGACCTAAACGTTTTTGTTTGTGTACTGAACCCTCTGCAGGTTGTAAATTATGTAATTTCATTTTTTTTGATTTTTTACTCAACGGGGAATCACCCCTCGCTTTTTTATATGCTATGTGAGAATGCGCTAATATGCCTATTGTATTCAACCAATCAGCACATTAAGCCAATTCCTCAACCTTTACGAGGTGGTGTACTTTCTCAACCATTCCCAAAATTTGAGGGGTGGCTTCCACCTCTTTTGTAGCATGCAATTTCTTTAATCCCAAAGCTTTTAAAGTAAGCTTCTGCCGCTCCGATCTGTCTATTGCACTTTTGACTTGAGTTATTTTAATCTTTGCCATAGCCCCTATCCCCTAAAGGGAATTTAAGTTTAATAAATTTTATTTTACGTGCCTTCCAACTCCCCTTCAGGGGTTACGCGGCTTATCCGTTAAATACTTTACTCAATTTAATGTTACGATTTCTTGCAACCTGGATAGGTTCCCGTATTGATGTAAGCGCTTTAATAGTAGCCTTTACAACGTTGTGGGGATTTGCAGAGCCAAGACTTTTAGCCAATACATCAGTAACACCAGCGCTTTCAAGAACAGCACGCATGCTTCCTCCCGCAATTACACCTGTACCATGAGCTGCAGGTTTGATCAACACTTTGGCGGCTCCTTCTTTTGC
This sequence comes from Chitinophagaceae bacterium, assembly GCA_036558585.1. Lineage (GTDB taxonomy): Bacteria > Bacteroidota > Bacteroidia > Chitinophagales > Chitinophagaceae > DATBFI01. The sequence goes on along the minus strand of DATBFI010000688.1, from coordinate 16,796 downwards.
AAGCTGATCGTGAGGTATGGTGCCATGCATTACAGGAACTCTAACAAGATTTTTCTTTGCATCTTCGATTCCCTTTGTAATTGCTTCCTGCACCTCCTTTGCTTTTCCTAATCCCTGGCCTACTACACCATTCTCATTTCCTACAACAACTATTGCGGAAAAACTAAAAGTACGCCCCCCCTTTGTAGTTTTTACTACGCGGTTAATGGCAACTACTTTTTCTTTAAGTTCAATATCGCCACCAGGTTTTACCTTACTTACACTTGATTTAGCCATCTTAATTATTTGCGATTTTAGATTTTAGATTTTTTAAATCACAATTTGTTCGTGGAGTGAATCTGCAACCTGTTCCCTATCGCTACCGGAACTAAAATTGTAGTCCCCCTTCCCTTGCACCGTCAGCTACCGCTTTTACTCTTCCGTGATAGAGATAACCACTCCGGTCAAATACGGCTGTGTTTATTCCAAGCTCACCTGCCTTGCGTGCAATAGCTGCACCTACCAATTTACTCTTTTCGATCTTTGTGCCCTTCTGCGCCGTAATGTCTTTATCTTTTGTCGAAGCAGCGGCAAGTGTTTTACCATCATTATCATCAATCAACTGAACGTAAATATCATTGTTGCTGCGAAAAACAGACAACCTCGGTTTCTGATTTGTGCCCGCAATATTTTTACGAATCCTGTAACGGATTTTTTGCCTTCTTAAAACTTTAGCGTCCATTAGTTACCCTCCGACATCCGCCCTGGGCGGAAGAATATTTTAAATTCCTTATGTTTTTTAAAACCCGACGTTTTTTCATTCCTTTAGGAAGTAGTGCTCTTACTTACCGGCTGCTTTACCTGCTTTACGACGAACAACCTCATCACGGTACTTAACGCCTTTACCTTTATATGGTTCAGGTTTGCGTAAGCCACGAATCTTTGCAGCAACCTGTCCCAATAATTGTTTATCCGAACCTTCTAAAAAAATTTTTGGGTTTTGGCCCTTCTCGGTTGCGGTTGCCACTTTCAATTCTTTCGGTACTTCAAAAACTATATTGTGCGAAAAACCTAAAGAAAGGTCAAGCAGGTTGCCCTGGTTAGATGCTTTATAACCAACACCAACTAATTCAAGTTCTTTTTTGTATCCTTCAGTAACACCCTTTATAAGATTTGCGACCAAAGCACGGTAAAGACCATGCATAGCACGGTGACGAATTTGATCAGTGGGTCTTTCAATTACCACATGACCATCTTTAACCTGTGCTTTAATATCTCTGTCCACAACTTGTTTCAATTCGCCTTTAGGCCCTTTTACAGTAATGATGTTATCATTGTTCACTGTAACCGTTACACCTGCAGGAACGTTTATCGGTTTTTTTCCTATACGAGACATAAAAGTTTATAGTTTATAATTTTCAGTTGTTGACCGGTCAGAAAGTATAGGCTCAATCTTGATGTACCAACAACAAATATTTTAGCTTATATAGCAAAGCACTTCACCACCCACATTTTGCGTTTTTGCCTGCTTGTCGGTCATTACGCCCTTAGAAGTGCTGAGAATAGCAACACCCAGGCCATTGATCACTCTTCTGAAATCAGAAGGACTGGCATACTGGCGCAAACCTGGGCGGCTGATTCTTTCAAGTGAACGAATAGCGGGCTGTTTTGTTTGGGGATCATATTTCAGTGCTATTTTAATTAAGCCCTGTTTACCGTCATCCTCAAACTTATATTTCAGTATATAACCCTGATCGTAGAGAATTTCAGTGATACGCTTTTTTAAATTTGATGCAGGAATCTCCACTAATCTGTGACCTGCCATTTGAGCATTACGAATCCTGGTAAGGAAATCTGCTATTGGATCAGTTACCATTTTTAGCCCTCCAACTCCCTAAAGCCTGCCTGTCGGCAGACAGGGGAGAGTATTGTATTTTATAATTTTTAATTATCAAGTTAAAATTGTAAGCCTCCACATTTCTCCGCCTGATGCTGATTAGGGGCTTTTACCAACTCGCTTTTTTTACACCCGGAATTTTTCCTGCCAGTGCCATGTCACGAAAAGCAATCCTTGAGATGCCAAAGTATCTCATGTAACCTCTCGGGCGGCCTGTTAACTGGCAGCGGTGTTTTAACCGAACGGGGGAAGCGTTTCTTGGTAAGAGGTCTAATGCTTGGTAATCACCTGCAGCTTTTAATGCAGCACGTTTTTCAGCATAACGCGCAACCATTGCTTCACGTTTTCTTTGCCTGGCTTTTATAGATTCTTTTGCCATAAATTTTTTTAAAAATTCGAAGTTTTTAAAATCCCCCGCCTGAGCGCCTCAGGTGGGCAGGGAAATTCGAAAGGTCTTTATTGAGTTTCAAATTCCGGATTTCAGATTTTTTATTTTATCGTTTTTGAAAAGGTAATCCCAGCTCTTTTAATAGTTCATAAGCCTCTTCATTATTACCGGCAGTTGTTACAAACGTAATATCCATGCCGGTTATCTTGCTCACTTTGTCTATATCTATTTCAGGAAAAATAATTTGTTCTGTTATGCCAAGTGTATAATTACCACGGCCATCAAATGCCTTATCGCTTATGCCTCTGAAATCACGAACACGGGGCAATGCAATAGAAACGAGGCGGTCCAGAAATTCATACATTTTTTCACCACGCAGCGTAACCCGTGCACCAATAGGCATGCCCCTGCGCAGCTTGAAATTAGAAATGTCTTTCTTACTAACTGTTGGTACAGCTTTCTGGCCGGTTATCGTACTGAGTTCCTCTACTGCAACATCCACCATTTTTTTATCAGCTACTGCGCCATTTACACCACGGTTAACACATATCTTTTCAAGCCTGGGAGCCTGCATAATACTTTTGTACCCGAATTTTTTTGCCAATGCAGGAACAACTTCTTTCTTATATTTCTCCTCCAATCTTGGAGTATATTTTACGTTAGCCATTATTTAATCACCTCCCCGGATTTTTTTGCAATGCGTACTAATTTGCCGCTTTCCCTGCTGCGCTTTATTTTAGTGGGCGCACCGGCTTTAGCATCCCACAACATAACATTACTGATATGTATCGGCGCTTCTTTTTTTATAATGCCACCTTTGGTATTCCTTGCAGAAGGCTTTGTGTGTTTTGTTACCATATTCACACCTTCCACGATCACACGTTCATCTTCAGGCAATACCTTTAATACCTTTTTGGGCTTATACTCAGTTTTACCGTTATCATCTTTTCGTGGTTTTGCCTCACCAGAAATAACAATAACCTGGTCACCCTTTTTGATATTAAATTTCGGCTTAAATCTGTTGCTCATATACCCTCCAACATCCGCCTAAGGCGGAAGAGTTTTATTTATTTTGAGTCAAACTTTTGTTTTTCAAATTTTTACCTCTGCTGTCACACACTTCAACTGTTTTGTCCTCTCACTACTTACTATAAAACTTCCGGTGCCAGTGAAATAATTTTCATATAACCTTTATCTCTAAGTTCTCTCGCCACGGGACCAAAAATGCGTGTGCCCCTGGGCTCATCCGATGCATTAAGTAACACTACTGCGTTGTCGTCAAACCGTATATAGGAACCATCTTTCCGGCGAAGCTTATTTTTTGTTCTGACAATTACTGCTTTTGAAACGGTCCCTTTTTTTATACCGCCGGCAGGTATTGCATCTTTAACTGTGACTACAATCTTATCACCAATCTTTGCATAATCCTGGCCGCTATTACCTAACACCCTGATGCAAAGTACTTCCTTGGCACCACTATTATCGGCTACATTCAATCTGCTTTCTTGCTGAATCATTTTATTAAGCTTTGAGCCCTTAGCTTCGAGCTTCGAGCATTTAAAGAATATTTCAATGCGGCTCGTAGCTCAATGCTCGTAGCTCGCAGCTCAAACTATTTCGCTTTCTCTACAATTTCCACGAGTCTCCAACGCTTTGTTTTGCTTAATGGGCGTGTTTCCATTATCCTTACCACATCACCTAAACCACACTCATTTTTTTCGTCATGAGCATGGAACCGCGTGGTCTTCTTTACGAACTTACCATAGATCGGGTGTTTTACTTTTCTTTCAACATTAACGGTAATAGTTTTATTCATTTTATTACCGCTAACAACCCCAATCCTTGTTTTGCGCAAATTTCTTTCGGCCATTTATTTATAATTTGAAAACCTGCCTGCCGGCAGGTGGTTTTGAAAAAATTAGCAAATATGCAATGGAACTATGCATTCATAATTCATAATCTCAAGCTTCATTTGTATGTTTTTACATTTGCACATTTACATTCATTAAATTCAAAGTTCTCTTTTTTTCAATTCAGTTTTTAAACGGGCAACATCCCTTCTTAAATTCCGGATACTTGTTGGATTCTCTAACGGAGAGATAGCATGCGCAAACTCAAGTTTTTTCATTCGCAATTCATCTTCCTGTATGCGGGCTTTAAGATCCTGTTCATTCAGGTCTTTCAAACTCCTGTTAAAATCAATTTTTTTAGCCATTTTCTTAATTTGAAAACCTGCCTCCGGCAGGTAGGTTCAACAATTTCTTGCCCCGCTTAAGGGGGGGAAAATTTGAAAATGTTTTTTATTTTATCAACTCTCTTTATCATTAGCACATTTTCAAATTATCACATTAGCTAATCAGCTCTGTAAATCCCTCCTTATAACAAACTTTGTTTTGATGGGCAGTTTCTGTGAAGCCAGCAGCATTGCTTCCTGTGCAACTTCTAACGAAACTCCATCACACTCAAATAAAATACGGCCCGGTTCAACAACAGCGGCAAAATATTCAGGATTACCCTTACCCTTACCCATTCTCACTTCAAGAGGTTTCTTGGTGATTGGCTTATCAGGGAATATTCTTATCCATACATTTCCTTCGCGCTTCATGGCGCGTGTCATAGCCTGGCGAGCCGCTTCAATTTGACGATTGGTTAACCAAAGGCCTTCAACCGCTTTCAGTCCATAAGAGCCGAAGGATAAGCTTGTTCCACGCTTGGCCACCTCTCTTATCCGACCTTTTTGTGCCTTTCTATGTTTTGTTCTTTTAGGCTGTAACATTTTTTTCAGTTTTGAGTGCCGGTGTCCAGTTGCCTGTTGCCAGCATATTCACTTTATATTACAACCGGAAACCGGGAAACCGGAAACCGGAATTCAATCTATCCTCTTCTTTCCCTTCTATCTCCGCCAGGTCTTCTTTCACCGCCTCTTCTATCTCCGCCTCCTCTTCTTTCACCGCCACCCCTTCTGTCATCTCTTCTTTCGCCAAATCTCCTGTCATGTCTTTCTTCATCTCTTCTTTCTCTTCTGTCACTCAGGTCGCTTTTGCCACCAACAAAGTTTGGATTCAATTCACGTTTCCCCAGTACTTCACCTTTGCATATCCAAACCTTTATTCCAATTTTTCCATATACGGTTAATGCATATACAGAAGCATAATCAATATCCATGCGATATGTATGCAACGGAACACGACCTTGTTTTATCTCTTCTGTACGCGCAATTTCAGCACCACCCAAACGGCCACTCACCTTTACTTTAATACCCTCAGCACCCATCCGTAATGATGAAGCGATCGCCATTTTAATTGCACGTTTGTAATTAATACGGTTCTCGATCTGTCTTGCTATCGTATCGCCTACAATATTTGCGTCCAGTTCAGGACGACGTATCTCAAGAATATTGATCTGCACATCCTCCTTACTGGTTAATTTCTTCAGCTCCTCCTTAATGCGGTCAACCTCATTGCCACCTTTACCTATGATAATGCCAGGTTTGGATGTATGAATAGTTATGATTAGCTTACCCAAAGTGCGTTCAATAACAATCTTTGAAATACCACCCTTATTGATACGGGCGTTAAGATAAGTTCTGATCCTGTTATCTTCAATAAGCTTACCGGAGTAGTCTTTTTTACTGCCATACCAGTTGCTTTCCCACCCACGGATGATGCCTAACCTGTTACCGATAGGATTTGCTTTTTGACCCATGTTTAGCCCTCCTAAATCCTCCCTAAAGGAAGGACTTGAAAAAACCTGCTTTTATATTTTTAAAAATTAATTTCATTCTATGTTGGTGTTCCCTTTAGAGTTAGCCGCATCCACAATTATTGTTACATGATTGCTGCGTTTACGTACCCTGTAACCACGGCCCTGGGGGGCAGGACGCATGCGCTTTAATACTCGTCCCCCGTCTACAAAAATTGTTTTAACAACCAGGTTAGCATCAGCGGCGCTTTTACCTTCATTCTTTTGCTCCCAGTTATTCATAGCGCTTTTCAGCAATTTTGCCAATGGCACTGCATTATGTTGCGGATGATGTTCTAATATTGCCAGCGCTTTTTCCACTTCCATTCCCCGCACCATATCTGCCAGTAAGCGCATTTTGCGCGGCCCGGTTGGATAATTTTTAAGTTTCGCTAATGCTTCCATTTTTTATTGTTTGATGCTGATTTTGATGTTTGACTTCAAAATCAAACCTGCCCTGCCGTCAGGCAGGCTTTAATTCCTTACTGTTTACTACCTGAATGTCCTTTAAAGTTCCTTGTAGGTGCGAATTCGCCTAACTTATGACCCACCATAAATTCGGTTACATACACCGGAATAAATTTATTACCGTTATGCACAGCAAAAGTGTGCCCTACAAAATCAGGTGTAATCGTTGAACGCCTGCTCCAGGTTTTAATAACAGATTTTTTCGTTTTTCCTTCGTTGATGGTTACAATTTTCTTTTCAAGTTTTACATCAACATAAGGACCTTTTTTAATCGAACGACCCATATAAATGAGTTAATTTGAAAATTTAATAATTTGAAAATGATCTTGTATTTATAGTGGCTTTGAAAACCATTTTCAAATTTTCAAATTGCCACATTTTCAAATTCACTTAGTTAGCTTACTGCCATCCCTGCGTTGAATGATCAGCGGATCGCTGCTTTTGTGATGTTTGCGTGTTTTTTCACCTTTGGCATACTTGCCTGTTCTTGATCTTGGATGGCCACCGGAAGCCTTACCTTCACCGCCACCCATAGGATGATCAACAGGATTCATCGCTACACCACGATTACGCGGACGAATTCCTCTCCACCTGTTTCTTCCTGCCTTACCCATTGTTTCAAGGTTATGGTCACTGTTGGAAACCACACCAACAGTAGCATAACAATTGATCAGCACTTTACGCAATTCGCCGGAAGGCATTTTTAGAATAGCGTATTTATCTTCTTTGTTGGTTAACTGTGCAGTAGCGCCGGCGCTTCTTACAAGTTTCCCACCCTGGCCGGGCTGCATTTCCACATTATGAACATTGGTACCCAGTGGCATATTTTTCATCAATAACGCATTGCCTATTTCAGGAGCCACATTTTCGCCGGCAATTATTTTTGTACCAACCTGTATTCCCTGCGGAGCAAGAATGTATCTTTTTTCTCCGTCTGTATATTCAACCAAAGCAATAAAAGCGGAACGGTTAGGATCATACTCCACGGAAGCTACAGTGGCTTCAATATCTCTCTTATCCCGCTTGAAGTCTATAAGACGATAATGCTTTTTATGACCACCGCCAATATAGCGCATAGAGCGACGACCCTGTGCATTACGTCCGCCTGTGCTTTTGATAGGTTCGAGTAAGCTTTTCTCCGGCTGATCTGTTGTAAGTTCAGCATAAGCATTGCCTATTCTCCATCTTGTACCCGCGGTGACCGGTTTGAATTTTTTTAGTGCCATACCCTGATCCCCTCAAGGGGAAACTTTTACTATAGATCCCTAACGGGACTTCAAGTGATTAAAAATTAAGTTTATCAATTTTTGCGGCAACTGACTGCCATTCATTATTGCCTGTTATATATTAGCATACAGGTCAATTGTATCACCTTCTGCTATGGTAACATAAGCTTTTTTATATCCCTGTTTTACTCCCTGGATAAAACCTGCTTTTGTAAATTTTGTTTTATTTTTTCCGGGAGCAACAACCGTATTAACATCTGTAACAGAAACTCCGTAGAACTCTTCTACAGCTTTTTTTATTTCCAGTTTATTTGCCCTGCGATTCACCCTGAAAGCATATCGTCTCAATTTTTCTGATTGATTATTTGCTTTTTCTGTGATGATCGGTTTTATTAGAACTTCTGTCAATTTCATTGTATATAATTGAAACGTTATTAACTAAGCTTCAATAGTTGCTTCTTCCTCACTAAATATTTTTGCCGCGTTTTCGGTCAACACAAGTACGTCGGCATTTACAATATCATAAGTATTTACATCAGCCAATAAACTGCTTGCAATATTGGGGACGTTACGTGTACTTAAATACAAATTATCATTGTATTCAGGCACTAACAGTAAAGTTTTCTTTGCTGCTATGTTTAATACTTTCATCGCATCAACAACTTGTTTTGTTTTTGGTGCGTCAAGGTTGATATCTTCGATAACAACAATTGCATTTTCTTTTGCTTTGTAAGAAAGTGCGCTCATTTTTGCAAGGTCTTTTACCTTCCTGTTCAGTTTTATATCGTATCCATGAGGTTTTGGACCAAATACAGTTCCACCACCTTTATATAATGGATTACGGATATTGCCTTTTCTTGAGCCACCCGTACCTTTTTGACGATGCAGTTTACGGCTGGAACCTTTTGCTTCAGCACGTGTTTTTACCTTATGTGTACCCTGGCGCTGAGCTGCCTGGTATTGTTTAACAGCCAGGTAAATTACATGGTCATTAGGTTCAATACCAAACACATCATCCGGCAACTCTACAGTCCTGCCCGTTTTTTCGCCTTTTATATTTAAAACGTCCACTTGCATTTTTCTGAGATTAAGTTTATTTCTGAATATAAACGATTGAACCGTTATGACCGGGAACAGAGCCGCTCACAAGGATATAGTTGTTCTCGGAAAATATTTTTACTACTTTAAGACCCTTCAGTTTTACGCGATCTCCACCCATGCGACCAGCCATTCTCATACCTTTGAAAACCCTTGAAGGATATGAAGACCCGCCTATAGAACCCGGAGCTCTCTGGCGATCATGCTGCCCGTGTGATTGTTCACCCACACCGCCAAATCCATGACGTTTAACAACTCCCTGGAAACCTTTACCCTTTGATGTGCCAACCACATCTACATTTTCACCTTCGGCAAAAATGTCTACAGTAATTGTCTCACCTAAATTTTTATTTTGAAAATAATCACGGAATTCTTTAATGAAACTTTTGGGAGCGGTTTGCGCTTTGGAGAAGTGATTGAGTTCGGGCTTAATTGAATGTTTTTCATTTTTATCACCAAAAGCCAATTGCAATGCGTTGTAACCGTCGGTGTCTTTTGTTTTAACCTGGGTAACTACACATGGACCAGCTTCAATAATAGTACATGCAGTTTGCCTGCCGTCGGGAGTGAAGATGCTGGTCATCCCAATTTTTTTGCCAATAATTCCTTTCATTATTTATGGTTTGTGCCCGGCAGGTTATAGAGGACATTCCGCCGACGTGCGGAATTCAATCCTTGTTTGCTGCCGACCTTTTCCTTTTGTCCCGCCAGGGCAGATTCGGAAGTACCGGCAGTAAACAAACCTCGAAGGGCTTGTTTATATGTGAGATCCTATCTCCGCCTGAGGCGGAGGATAGAATTTTTTATTTATTCAGAGCTCCTTTCTCCGCCTCAGGCGGATTGGGAGATGAAATATTTTTAAGAACTTTTTGCTTGCCTTACTCCCCTTTTAGGGATGGGGGCTACGCCTTTATTTCTACTTCTACACCGGAGGGCAGATCCAGTTTACTTAGTGCATCTACGGTTCTGGAAGAAGAAGTATAAATATCTAATAAACGCTTGTGGGTAGATAATTGGAACTGTTCGCGGCTTTTCTTATTCACATGAGGTGAGCGAAGTACAGTAAAGACTCTTTTGCGTGTAGGCAAAGGAATCGGACCAGTTACCACAGCCCCGGTGCTACGTACTGTTTTAACGATCTTCTCGGCAGATTTATCTACCAGGCTGTGATCGTAAGATTGTAATTTTATCCTGATTCTCTGAGACATAGCTTAACCCAATTTTCAGATTGGGAGCGCAAAGGTAGGCGCTTACACATTATCACCCAAGAAATTTTGAAAAGTTTTTGTGAAAGCCATTCTCTATTTTAAAACATAAGCTAGGAGAACGATGGTCTTTATTATCTCCCGATTATCCTATTTCTTTTTACCGCTCACAAACGGGTTATCCTTTATATAAAAACGGTAAGGCAACAGGGCGTCTTCCTCTGCATAATCCACCCCGATACGCGGAGAAACAATAATATTTTTTTTTCCGGGCCTGGTTCCATCATCAATAATGAACATTTCATTGCCAAGCAAATTAATTCCTGTATGTTTTGTTGAAATGCCTAAAGCCCTTGATACATTTCCGGGCCCTTTGGTAAGTGTATGATCCGGCTTCAATTTTTTAGTTCGTGACAGCATGGTGTCTATGCCGTAAACAGGTTCAGCTGCCCGTATTAAAATGGCATGCGGTGTTTCCTGTGCATTCGTTACCACGTTGAATAAATGATGAATGCCGTAACATAAATACACATAAGCTGCACCACCCTGGCGATACATGATCTCTGTTCGGGCAGTACGGCGCCCTTTATATGCATGAGATGCTTTATCAATAATGCCTTTATAGGCTTCGGTTTCCGCAATTCGAGCCGCTGTAAGTTTTTTCTCAAAATACGTTACCAGTATTTTTCCAAGCAGTTCTTTTGCGATCAATACCACATCATCGCGGCTATAAAAATCAGCGTTGAGTCTCACATCCCGGTTTAATAAAAACTTTTCATCAATTTTATTATCGTGCAAACGTTTCAATTCGAGTAAATTTATCCGCTAAAATAGTTGCCGTGCTCCAGGAAATTATTATCGCCCTACAAAGCTATTTTAAAGCACACCAGTTTATCCGCAAACATAAACTATGGAAATGGATAATTATTCCGGGCATTATTTATACCATTTTGTTTCTTGTTTCAATGTATTTTTTTTTCAAAACCGCCAACAGTTTTAATGAATGGCTTAGTTTAAAAACCGGACTTAAAACATGGCTTGATAAAATGGACAGTGGTTTATTGGGTTTTCTGTTTACGGTTACTGCCCTTACTTTGATGATCATCCAGCTGATGCTTTACTTTTCTTTATTTAAGTATGTATGGCTTATTCTTGGTTCGCCTGTGTTTGCATACCTCAGTGAAAAAACTGATTCCATCCTGCAATGCAAGGAATACTCTTTTAGTTTTCGCCAACTTTTAAAAAATATGATGCGTGGTATACAAATAGCCATACGTAATGCATTATGGCAAACTGTGTACTCGCTGTCGCTCCTCCTTCTTTCTCTTGTTCCTGTAGCAGGTCTTGTAACTCCTTTGATAGCACTAATGGTGGAATGTTATTTTTACGGTTTCAGTATGCTTGATTATAATTGTGAGCAAAGAAAAATGAACACTTCGGACAGTATTTATTTTATTGGCAATCACAAGGGGCTTTCTATTGGGAATGGTCTTGTTTTTTATTTCATTCACTTTCTTGCATTTATAGGCTGGGTGCTGGCACCTGCTTATGCAGTGATTGCCGCAACCATGAGTATGCATGAAATAAGCAAACCGGTTACTGAAAAGGTTAATTCATGATTGCCATTGATCTGAAATGATTGCATGGTTATAAAAAAATTTTATTCTGAAGAATTCTCTTTTCGACAATCACAACTAAATATCTTTATTTATATCCTGTTGCGTCGACCTTGTAGTGCAGATTATTATATCAACAATTCTTCAAAATCCTTTACTAATTATATCAATTAATTCCCTTCAGGGGGAAGGGGGCTTCATGACCGGAAAAGTTTATCTTATACCAACTGTATTGCACGATGATGAGATGTCTTTAAAAACATTACCCGCTTATATTATCGATGCAATAAAAGATTGCAGCGTATTTTTTGCGGAGAATGAAAAAACAGCGAGGCGCTTTCTTAAAAAACTTTGGAAAGAGTTCCTGCCAGGACAAGACATTATAATTGATAATTATCAATGGTACACAATTCATAAAGCAGAACAATCAGTGAAAGCAACATTTGTTCAAACACTGGAAGCAGGAAAAAATACAGGTATTCTAAGCGAAGCAGGTTGCCCGGGCATCGCTGATCCCGGCCAGGTATTAATAGAAGCAGCGCAACAAATTGGTGCAATTGTTCATCCATTGGTGGGACCAAGTTCGATATTGCTTGCATTAATGGCTAGTGGAATGAATGGTCAGCATTTTCAGTTCGTCGGCTATTTACCGGTTGAAGTTTCAGCAAGAAAAAAAACAATAAAAGAACTGGAACTTGATTCGCAAAAAAGAAACTGCACACAAATTTTTATTGAAACTCCTTACAGGAACAATCAATTGGTCAATGATATTTTGAATACCTGCAAAGCTGGAACAAAGTTTTGTATTGCTGTTGATATCACTGCATCAGCAGAACACATCAAAACAAAAACAATCAGAGAGTGGAAACAACAGGTGCCCGATTTAAATAAAAGACCGGCGATATTTTTGTTGCAGGCAAAATAGGTTAAGTGTATCTATTGGTCCACCAGGCTTACACTGTCAACAATATATTCAGTTTCGCCACGCCAGGGCAGCGCTCCATTTTTTTGATTATAATGTATCACAATCCGTTTTCCTTCATAACCCTGCATCTTTTCTCCGAGTGTCTCATCTGCCACAGAAAAATAAAATTTCTCAGAGGAAAACGGAGCTGGCCCGGTTGGCATAAGGCTATTCAATACAAGTTCACCTTCATAGGTTTTAAAAATATTTCCTTTACGCGAAAATTTTTGTAATAGCCCTGAGCGATTTCCTTCACTGTATGTAAAATAGAATTTCCACCAAAACCACCCGGAGAAGGTTACGATAATTAAAATGAACAGTAGTACGATGAACTTCTTCACGCAAAGAAGATTTTACAATCCATATTTATCAACAAGGTACAGAAGTGCTGCCATATTAATCGCACCCAATTTCAACTCGCGGATATTTACTGCTTCAAATACATCACCTGCCGCATGATGCACATCAAAGTAGCGTTGGCTGTCGGGTCTTACCCCTGATATAGGTGTTCCAAATGTTTCTCGTAAGGGATCAATATCCGTATCGCCACCTCCGTCCGAAAAATCGTCGCCGCCATAAGGAGTAAATAAATGTTGCCAGCTCCTTAGTTTTGCCCAGCTTTCCGGCTTTACGGTAAAACCAAAACCTCTTGGTGTAAATCCGCCTGCATCACTTTCCAGCGCAAAAATGTGTTTCTCATTATTTGTTTTTGCTTCTTCTGCATATTTCTTTGCACCCCTGGTGCCATTCTCTTCATTTGCAAATAATACAAAACGTATGGTATGTTTAGGTTGAAATCCAAGTGCTTTAAATGCCCTTAGTATTTCTATTGTCTGCACAACGCCTGCACCGTCATCCTGTGCACCTTCGTTTACATCCCAGCTATCAAGATGTCCGCCAACTGTGATAATCTCACCAGGAAATTCTGTTCCTTTTAATTCGCCAATTACATTATGGCCGATCGTATCGGGCAGCATTTTGCCATAAGTAAACATTTGAGCGGTGAGGGAAATATTGCTGTCAAATAAAGTATCCAGTTTTTCCACATCTCTCAAACCAACTGCCGCCGCAGGAATTTTAGGAAAAATATCCAGGTAGCGTAAAGAGCCCGTATGCGGGTTATTATCCATTGCATGTGACATTGACCGCACAAGCACAGCCACCGCTCCATATTTTGCTGCGCGACTCGGGCCATCAACGCGATAGGTAACATTCTTGCCATAAGCCTGGAATGTTCTGATAAATGTTTCTTCAAAAGGACAGTTATAAAAAACAATCTTTCCTTTTACTTCATCTTTTCTTTTTTCAAGTTCATCAAAATTATTTACGCGCATCAATGTTGCCTGTACGCCCTGTGCACCTGTACCAACCGAATTGCCTAACGCCAGCACATTTAGTTGTATGCTATGCGTTTCTCCATTATCCTTGTAAGTGACAGATGCTTTATCTTCTCCGCCACGAACCCAGTGTGGCACCATACATTCCTGGAGCGTCACTTTATCTGCACCTGCCTGTTGAAGAGCCCTGGCGCCCCATTGCTCTGCCTTTGCCATTTGCGGAGATCCTGCAAGTCTTCCACCAACTGTTTTTGTAAGTGTATATAAATTATAATATGCTGCACGGCTTGTAAGAATATTGTCTGAGATCATTTTTATAAATTCTGAATCGCTTAGATCAGCATGATAATTGTTTTGCGCAAATACTGTTAATGGAAAGAGTGTGAGGAAAAAAATTGTTTTCATGTTCCTAATGTTTCGTGTTATGAGTCCAATGCTCAGGAATTTATTTTTCAACTTAAGATTACGGGAAGTTGATGATTGTTGTAGAAAAAACAGCGCCGAAGTTAAGTAAATGTTGCTTCTTTTCGAGAATGGATAAAAGGTAAAACCGATTGAAGAAATGATTGTTACTTTGCCAGCTATAAAGTACTTGTCATGCGAATAGGAATTGTTTGTTATCCAACCTTTGGCGGCAGTGGTGTGCTTGCGACGGAATTAGGGAAAGCATTGGCTGATAAAGGACACAGCGTTCATTTTATTACCTATCAGCAGCCTGTAAGACTTAATGTTTTTAGTGCAAATATTTATTATCATGAAGTAAGAGTACCTACTTATCCACTGTTTGATTACCCGCCTTATGAAATTGCACTGGCAAGTACTATGGTTGATGTGATCAATAACCATAAACTTGATCTGCTGCATGTACATTATGCTATTCCGCATGCATCTGCAGCATACATGGCAAAACAAATTGTACAAAAAAAAGGCAAAAGAATCCCGTTCATCACAACATTACATGGAACCGATATTACGCTGGTTGGAAGAGATAAAACATATGAACCCGTAGTTACTTTTTCCATTAATGAAAGCGATGCAATTACAGCTGTGTCACGCAACCTGCGCGATGAAACTTATAAATCTTTTGAAATAAAAAAGGAAATAGAAGTGATCTACAATTTTGTGGATGTAAAGCGCTTTAATAAAAAACCTATTGATGCATTTCGCAAAGTGATTGCTCCGGATGGCGAAAAAATTTTGGTGCATGCATCTAACTTCAGAAAGATAAAACGTGTGAATGATGTAATAAAAATTTTTGAACAGGTACGGCAAAAATTACCTGCCAAACTATTGATGATCGGTGACGGGCCCGAAAGACCTGCAATGGAAATATTGGCAAAGGAATCCGGTGTACAGGATGATGTTCGGTTTGTTGGCAAACAGGAACAAATGGAAGAGATACTCCTGGTATCGGACCTGTTTTTACTGCCGTCGGAATATGAGAGCTTTGGTTTGGCCGCCCTGGAAGCAATGGCAGCAAAGGTGCCGGTTTTAAGTTCTAATGCAGGAGGTTTGCCTGAAATAAATATAAATGGTGAAACGGGTTATGCTGCCAATGTTGGTGATATAAGTGCCATGAGCAACTATGCGATCAAATTGTTGAGCGATGAAAAACTATTTGCAAAATTAAAAGAAGGAGCCTATAGCCAGGCACTGCGCCATGATATAACTAATATCGTTCCCAAATATGAAAAACTTTATAGCCGCTTCTGCAACATGGAATGTAAAGTAAGTTATGAGATATGATTTTTGAGTTTCATGTCCTGAGTTTTATGTTTTGGATTTGTACTGATATTTTGAATTTTTTGCGTAATTAAAACATAGTGGAAATTAATTTCCGAAGGACGTACAATGATGCCATGAAACCAGAACTTTGAACCGAGCGTGGCAACAGTAGCCCAATCAGTGTTTTCAAAGCTGGTCCAATAAAACAAACTAATTACAAAATATAAACAGCATAAAAAATCCCGCTCCGTAATTAAACAATGAGCGGGATTATGTATTTAGTTGTGCAATGCATTCGCTGTCACTTTTACTTTATACTTTCCCGGTACCGTGCCAAAAGAACGTACCAGCCTGTTCCACACATTGATCTGCGCGATGGCCAGCGTAAGATTGGCTATTTCCGCCTTTGAAAAATATTTTTGCAAATCCTTGTGAATGTCATCACTGTGTTCTTCCGGGGGCAGATGCGTTAATGTTTCCGCAAAAGCCAGCGCAGCCTGTTCAGCCGCGGAATAATAGGGCGTTTCACGCCAGGCAGAGACAGATATCAAACGCAACGGATCTTCGCCTTCGTGTATGGCTTCCTTATAGTGCATATCAAGACAGTATGCACAACTATTTATCTGCGATACCCTGAAACGCAGTAACGAGAGCAGTTTCTTGTCCAAACCACAATTGTCAAGGTAATTCTGCACGTGCATTACGGCCTGGGGAAACCCGGCCGGTGCATCACTGTAAGCGATCCTTTCCATAGTATTTTGTTTTATTTGGAAAGAATAACAAACAACACTTTTAAAACGTGACAGTTTTGGAAAGATTTTTTTCAAGCGCCTTCAGTTTATCGGGATTGCGGATAAGATATACATTGATCAAATGGTCCTGCTGCACGCAAAGCACCATGCAGGTAGCAAGTTTTTCATTCTCATAATAACATAGAGCGGGTTCATGGTTGATCGTTGTTTTTTTAAATGGTATGTGCGCATAATATTTTTTATAAACGCCGAGCAGGAGCCTTATTACATGTTCTCTTCCTCTCACAGGTTTGCGGAAGGCAACAGCTTTGCCACCGCCATCCGAAATAACAGTGACCTCATCGTGCAGCATTTGCTCCAGTTGCTGCATATCTGCGTGTTGAATAACGGAAAGATATTT
>DATBFI010000687.1:0-6910 GCA_036558585.1 Chitinophagaceae bacterium | reverse complement strand
CTGTTCATGCTCATGCTACAACCGCTAATGTTGTCCCCTATGCCAGCAGTAAAGGTGCAATGGAGGCATTTATACGGGGTGTAAGTTTGGAATATCCTCCAGGCCAGCTTCGTATAAATTGCGTTGCACCGGGTGCCGTAGATACTCCCATGTTATGGAATAATCCCAATATTAAAAGCGGAGCAGAAAAAGTGAAAGGTGCAATAGGAAAGCCAGAAGAACTTGCTGCCGCTATTTGCTTCCTTGCCTCTGATGATGCGAGTTATATTAACGGTACCACCCTTGTGGTTGATGGTGGAAGACTGGATATTTTATAAATGAAAACGGAAGATGTTTACACACGATTTTATGTTTGCCACAGGGATAGAGAATAGTTATCCCACGATTGTGTTGCCCGATGGAAAAATTAAGCGTGTAGATGAAATGGAAAAGACCGGGCATTATAAAAACTGGGAACAGGATATTGAATTAGTTAAATCTCTCGGACTACGATATTTGCGATATGGCCCTCCCTATTACTCCACCCATGTTTCGCCCGGAAAATACAATTGGGATTTTGCCGATGCTGTATTCAATAAGATAAAAGAATTGAACATAACACCCATTGTTGATCTTTGTCATTTTGGTGTTCCCGACTGGCTGGAGAATTTTCAAAATCCGGATCTTCCAAAATACTTTGCCGAATATGCGAAGGCATTCGCCCAAAGGTTTCCCCACGTGCAATATTATACACCCATAAATGAAATTTTTATTGCGGCAACCTTCTCGGCACAATATGGCTGGTGGAATGAGAGGCTTACCTCTGACCGCAGTTTTGTAACCGCACTTAAGCATCTTTGTAAAGCAAATGTGCTCGCCATGCATGCCATCCTGGAAGTAAGATCAGATGCGGCTTTTATTCAAAGTGAATCTTCAGAATATTTTCATCCTATGAATCCCCGGGCACAGGAGGTAGCAGAGTTTTTAAATGAAAAAAGATTTCTTTCACTCGATCTTATTTATGGATATCGCCTAAATGTTGTGATGTATGAATATTTGCTGGACAATGGGATGACGAGAGAAGAATATCACTGGTTTAGAGGTAACCAGGTAAATGCACAATGCATTATGGGGAATGATTATTATGTTACGAACGAGCATTTGGTTCATCCCGATGGCACCACTTCACCGTCAGGTGAAATTTTTGGTTACTATGTAATTACTCACCAGTATTATAATCGCTATAAGCTTCCTCTTATGCATACCGAAACAAACAGGATAATGCCGCATTCCGTAACGTGGTTTTATAAAGAATGGGCAAATGTGCACCGGCTTAAAAAAGATGGTATACCCATTACAGGATTTACCTGGTATAGTCTCCTTCACCAGGTTGATTGGGATTCTGCTTTGCGAGAGGATGCCGGCAGAGTGAATGAATTAGGGTTGTTTGATCTCAATCGCAATATTATGCCCGTTGGAAGAGCATATAAAAAAATAATCGAACAATGGAAAGATGTTATCGCGCAGGAAAGTTTTGGATTAAATTATTAGGACTTAAATTTTTTGTAGTCACCTTCAACTCTTTGTGTATCTGCTGTTGCGTCGCACTCTTGTACTCGTCAATTCTATTCAACAGCCATCTTCACCAAATGGTCTAATCATCCCGATGTGAACATTTCAGCATCAAAATTCATTCCCCGCAGCCCTGAACACATTATATAAAACTTTTTTATCAGCATCATTTAATATTGCGGTCGTGTCCTGTTCAAAATGTCTTTTAAAAGCAATGATTGCTGCACTGCTGTCTTTTACATCATAGCCAATAATGCGCAGCGCCTGGAGATCATTGAAGTCTTCGGGAACAACCAGGTTGGTTGTGTCCGCATACCAGATACCAAACCCTTTCTCTGCAAGAAGTTTCCACGGAAAATAAACATTCGGATCATTTTTTCTCCTGGGCGCAACATCTCCATGACCAATAAAGTTGGCCTGAGGAATATTATATTTATTCTTGAGTGATGCAAGAACCTGCAACAAGCTGTTTATCTGTGAATCCGCAAAAGGTTCAAAACCATTATTGTCCAGTTCAATCCCGATGGAAGATGAATTTACATCTGTAAGATTACCCCACTTAGCAACACCACCATGCCATGCGCGAAAATAATCATTCAGCATGTGATGCACGGTTCCGTCCTTACATATTACATAATGTGCGCTAACCTGCGATTGCACATGAGTAAACGCTCTCAACGTCTCATCACATGCATTTTGCGCCGTATGATGAATGATAACAAAATTCGGTTTACGCAAATTGAAATTGGTCGTACCAATCCATTGAGAAGTTGGTGATACAGAATCAATTTCTTCATTGGTTGGTTCTTCACGAAGTGTTTTTGCAAATGCTTTTGACTGAGCCTTATACAGGCGGTTCGATTTTACATAAGGATTATGAGAACAACTATAAATGATAGTAACAAATAATGACAGAACAATTTTGGTTGTGCCTTTCATGAGATGGAGTATGTTGATGAAATGAATAACGTTTTAAAAAAGCTTTGCAGGTTCGATAAATTTTGGTTTTTGTAAATTCAGATTGCATGCAGCGTTGAGTTTATCAACAAGGTATACAGTTAATTCAGGTGAATATGCCTCATCATGCATATGCATAAAAAAATATAATTCTTTCAAACCATTGTCGAGCCAGAACTTCATTCGTTCTACCCATTCATCTGTTCTTGTGTAGTCAGTGGGATGCAAGCTATTACCCACATAACGAATAAAAGCTTTTTGAACGGTAAGATGCATGTGCGCACAATCCCTGCGTCCACTTGTATCGGTAATTACAGCGCCAATATTAAGTGAAGATAATGTAGTAAAAAATTCGTTTTTTATTGCGTCTTTTGCAAACCAATCCGGGTGACGCACTTCAACAAAGAACTGCAAGTCTTTAGGTAATGACTTTAAAAAATCAAACAACTCGTCTTTTCTTTTTGGACTAAAGGCATCACTCAGCTGAATAAATATGGGACCAAGGTGTTTTTCAAATGCGACAATGCCTCTAAAAAATTCTGTGGTAATAAAATCCTTACCTTTCAAACTTCCGCGATGTGTAGCGCCCTGGTACATTTTGGGGCAGAATAAAAAATCTTTTCCGCTTGCCTTATCAGCCCACTTGCTTATACCTGTGGCGCCATACACTTTGTAATGTGTTGCATTTAATTCAATGCTATTGTAATGCTGCACATAATGATCAAGAAAATTTTTTTCTTTTGTGCCTTTCGGATAAATTTTTCCTACCCATTCTATTCGTCCCCACTTGGCACAACCGATATAAACTTTGGGCGATTCAACCTGGTTACCATCTAATATTTTTTTGTTGAAGTCAGGTTCTGCAGGTAAGGAAAAATCTACGTTCGCAAGCTCACTTTCAGGGACACGACCAAATTCCATAACGAAATAAATTTAGTGTATAAAGCTAACGAGTTTGACAAATTGATTAATCTTTTACCTAAAAGGGAATTATAAGAAGCTTACAGGTTATTAATTAAATTCCCTTTTTAAAAAGTTCACAAAAGCATAAGCTTTCAATGGAACATCACAAAGCTTAATAGAGAATACAGAAAAAATTGAAGTTGTATAGAAGCAACAACGCAGCTAAATACTAGAAATAAAAATGCTAACTTCGTTAGCAAGATGAAACATTCGGGTTCAGCAGATCTTCCTTTACACAATGGCCATGTTCCTGTATGGTTAAGTGAACGCATGGCAAAACTTGGCCTTGCTATCATTGAAGCCATTCTCTGTGATTTTGGTAAAGCGGAACTATTGCGTCGTTTAAGTGATCCATTCTGGTTTCAGAGTCTTGGCGCAGTAATGGGGATGGACTGGCATTCATCGGGCATTACTACTTCTGTATTGGGCGCTCTAAAAAAAGCGATCAACCCGCATGCAAAAGATTTGGGCATTTATATCTGTGGTGGAAAAGGCAAATATTCGCGCCAAACACCTGCGGAATTATTTTTAATTGGTGAACGTACCGGTCTTAACAGCGATTATCTGATCCGTTGCAGTAAGTTAAGTGCGAAGGTGGACAATACTGCCGTGCAGGATGGGTTTCAATTGTACCTGCATAGTTTTATTGTAAGCGACGAAGGACAATGGACTGTAATTCAGCAAGGCATGCGGGAAGATAGCGCTACAGCCCGTCGTTATCACTGGCATTCTTCGTCCCTGCATTCTTTTGTGGAGGAACCACACACGGGGATCTGCGGTGAGAACCAGGGAAATATATTAAACATGACTGCAGCAGAAGCTGCGCCGGCCCGTAACGGCATCATGAACATTACGCATGAACATCCGGAAAAAATGTTGCTGGAGGTGCAACAATTAATAATGCCTGCACATCATGACGTAAGAGAAAAAGATGTTGATCTTAAAAGACTTGGTACGGTATTGTGGCTTGCACATGAAAAACAAACGGGGAATTTTGAGGAGCTATTATTGCTCGAAGGATTAGGTCCGAGAACACTGCAGTCTCTTGCATTGGTAAGTGAAGTGATATATGGAACGCCATCACGATTTAAAGACCCGGCACGCTTTTCCTTTGCTCACGGTGGTAAAGATGGCCATCCATTTCCTGTTCCTACAAAAGTGTATGATGAAACGATAAACACATTACAAACAGCAGTGCAAAAAGCAAAGCTGGGCAATAGTGATAAGAAGGATGCCATTCGGAAATTGCATGAGATTACTTCGCGTCTTGAAAAAAACTTTATACCCAACAATAATTTTGATGAGCTGATA
Source organism: Chitinophagaceae bacterium (assembly GCA_036558585.1). Taxonomy (GTDB): domain Bacteria; phylum Bacteroidota; class Bacteroidia; order Chitinophagales; family Chitinophagaceae; genus DATBFI01. Next base: position 2,128 of record DATBFI010000687.1, on the reverse strand, counting down.
GAAAAAGAACGAAATGAATCGTGGATGTATGGAGGCAAAACGGTTTTTGGTGATGCCAAACCTCCCAGGCAAAAAAGCAAAGGATTGCAATTGAGATTATTTTAATTTGCTTCTGCGGATTTTATCTCCCTTGATACTTGTATACATTAGTTACTCTATTTACTTTCCCGGGGTTGGTATTTAGTTTGCATATCTATAGGAGCATAATAATTTATTGCCAGCTAATAAGTAAAAATATGGACATGGATACTATAACCGCTGTTATTGAAACACCAAAGGGTAGTGCTGAAAAATATAACTATGATCCCAAAACTAAATTTTTCAAACTTAAAAAGATCCTGCCGGCCGGTATGGTATTCCCTTATGACTTTGGTTTTATACCTGGCACAAAGGGAGAAGACGGAGATCCTCTTGACATAATTGTAATTTCAGAGTTTGAAAGTTTCCCCGGCTGTATGGTTGAATGCCGAATTATCGGTGCAATTATCGCCGAACAGAGCGAGAAAAAAAAGAAAATAAGAAATGATCGGTTTCTTGCAATCCCTGAGGAGGCGAAATCTTTTAGCAACATTAGATCAATTGAAGATCTTCCGAAGCAAATGCTCAAAGAGCTGGAACAGTTTTTTGTTACTTACAATGAAATTGAAGATAAAACTTTTAAACCTCTTGAAAGGCTGAAAGCAAAAGATGCATTTAAACTTATAAATAAAAATAAAAATGGATGATATAATAAATAACTTATGGGGAGACGGAGAGCAGTTAAATGCATTACAGATGAGCGTAAGAGCGTTTGTAATGTTTTTGATCGCTCTTCTGTTCATACGCCTCAGTGGCAAACGCGCATTTGCGAAAAAATCTCCGTTTGATAATGTAATCGTTATCATGCTTGGTGCAGTATTGGCGCGAGGAGTAGTAGGAGCATCTCCTTTTTTTTCTACAGTGGCTGCGGCAGCAATGATGATGATCATTCATCGTATACTGGCGTGGAGTGCTGTTGAAAATAAATTGGCAAATAAATTATTGAAAGGTGAGATTGTTCCGCTTTATAAAGACGGGAAAATATTACGGCGCAATTTGGAAAAAACAACAATCAGCGAAAGTGATCTGATGCAAAGCCTTCGTTTGGAAACGCAAAAGACAACGCTCGATGATATTGAAATGGCTTACCTAGAAGATAATGGCCGTATAAGTTTTATTGTAAAGAAGCAGTAGCATTATGTAATAATTATTCAGGCATCTCAATACAAAACCATGAAAGCGCTTGGTATCCTTATTATAATATTGCTGATAATTGCAGCCATATTCTTTTTTTCAAAACCTACCGATGCTGAATGTATTGCAAAAGCTAAACCGGCTGCCAACGCAAGAGCATTAAGCATAACTCCCGGTTATGATAACCCTATGGATGAGGGTGCGGCGGGAAAAATGTCTCCCGATGCACTTCATGTAAAAGATAAATTTTTCTGGAAGGAGGTGGAATACACTATTAAAGGAGAGACTAAAACAGTGGGATACGGATATCTTGGATCGTATCACCCGGTAGAAAATAAAAAGAAAGAGGGTTTGTAATCAATATTTATCATGAATGATATAATTATACCGCAATGTCCCTGGCTTCCTCTCATAACTTTTAGGAGAAATGCGGAGAGGTGAAAAATACTTGTTGTCAGCATACTCTTTTGCCTGAAATTGGTGAACCACTCATTTTATTTTATTTAGCGTTAAGGAAAGCTGGTATTCAAATAATTCGAAGTCAAGCAAAAATTGTGTTGCCGTCTTTAATTCCGGTGTAATTTCTCTTGCAATAATTATTGCCCGCACCTTGTCTTGTTTAAATAGTGTCTTGATGCTTGATTGATAAAAAAGTGTCTGTCCAACAACTTTTTCGTAACCCCGACTAACCTTAAGTTCGATAACCACAAACTGATTTTGTTTGTCAACAGCTAAAATATCAATGCGTCTGGCTGTTCCGGGAACAAAAAATTCTTCTCCAGTCACTCCATCTGCTTGGTAAAGGTTTAGCCCCTTCTCAATTGCTAAAAGATTTCTTATAAGATAATTGCGTAGATCGTTTTCATATGCGAATTCTTTCTCTTCTGAAACAATTTCTTCTTCTTCTTCGTCTTCT
>DATBFI010000686.1:0-17610 GCA_036558585.1 Chitinophagaceae bacterium | reverse complement strand
GGGACGTAAATACCAATGCAGATTCATCTGCGGCAATAAAGGCACTGTAATCAGGAAAAGATGAGTTGACAGAACTTCCCATGTTATCAACAAATACACGCTGAGGCCTGGCCATTAATTTTTTACCGACACTGCACTCTTCTATTTTTTTGTTTACATCTTCTAATTTATAAGACGGCGTTTTAGATTGTGTTTTAAGGTAAGAGAGATAAAGATTATAATACCTGGCTGCCTCGTCCCATTTTGCCAGCAATTGATTAGCCCAGCCGGCATAATAAGCGAGTTCTGGAACTAAATTGGGATTAAGCTTGTACGCTTTGTCAAAATACCGGAGCGATTCATCACTTTGCCTGTTAACGCAAAACTTTGAAAAGGCGATCATCCAGTTGAGGTCTGCATTGTCCGGATTGAACCTGTTGGCAGATTCCAGTAATCTCAATGCCTGCCTGAAAGCGGCTTCACCGGCATGATTGCAATCGTTGCGGCTAACCGGCATATAATGATGCGTGTTTACAAAAAACTCTAATTGATCCAGGTACACTTTATACCCATCCCGGAAGAGATCTTTTCCATCTTCATAATTACGGCGTGCTTCTTTAAACTGCTCTTTCTGGTTAGGGAAATTGCTTTTTTCAAATTCAATATTTACCTGTGCATTAGTAATGCAACTTATGAGTAAGAATATGAAGAAGAGTAAAGGTTTCATGAGCATATAGTTGATAAATATATCTCTTCCTTTGAGAGAGATGGGGGCGCTATTCACAAACAACAGATTTATATTGTTTGGCTACATTAATACCCAGTGATGCAGCTTTTGTAAAATCTTCGCAGGCGCCTTTAAAATCTTTCATCATTTCTTTTGCAATACCACGATTCAGATATGCTTCGGGATAATTTGCGCTTAGACTTATTGCTGTATTACAATCGTTGATGGTGGCCTGGAAATTTCCTTTTTTGTACTGGGCAGATGAACGGTTATTGTATGCAAAAGCATAATCTTTTTTCAATTCGATCGCTTTGTTAAAATCAGCTATTGCACCATCAAGGTCGGGAGTTTCAAGTTTCGCCGTGCCGCGATTATTATAAGCAATATAATAGTCTGCTTTTAATGCGATGGCTGTATCATAATATCTAACTGCTGTTTGATAATCTTTCGCTTTCCTGAAAGCGCTTCCTAAATTATTATAAGCAATGGCCAGTGAATTGTCTGCTTTCACGGCTGCCTCATAATCAGTAATGGCGCCATCAATATCATTATTTTCCAGTTTTGCGCTTCCCCTGTCATTCAATGCAAAAGCGTACCCGGGATTTGCTTCAATGGCTTTGGTATAATCATTAATAGCTGATGTATAATTTTTGTTTTGAAACTCAAGCACGCCTTTACTATAACATGCCTCTGCATTTTTTGGATTGACTTCTATTGTCTTTGAAAGGTCTGCCATCGCTTTTTCCATTTCATTATTGCTGAGATAAACCTGTGCACGCAATGAATAACTGTAGTCGGCCTGCGCATTCAATTCAATTGACTTTGTAAGATCTGAAATCGCGTCACTGTGTTTACTTATATCAAAGAAAGCCAGGCCGCGGTTGTAATAGGCCTTTTCCATTTCAGGCTTCAGGTTGATAGCTTTGGTGAACTCCGCAATAGCTTCGTCGTAGTTTTTGTTTTGCAACAAATCGATCGCGTTGTTATAGATTTTCTCGGCCTGTTGTTCGTCTGGTATTTCCACCTTTACAGTATCGGCTTCTGCCAGTTTCACTGTATCGGTTTGTGCGAAAACCTTAGGACATGCATATGCAAGAAAAAAAATGAATAAGGTTTTTCGCATTGGATTTGTTTTTTCATTCAAAACGAATGCGTATGGTTGATATTGCTAATGCCGACTGCGTTTTAGCGCTTCTTAATTCTGATTCGATTTAAGGGGAGATTAAAAAAGAATAAAGTTACCCATAACTATTTCAGCCTGTAGTTTTGTATATTTTTTGATTGGTAGTAACTCAACAAAATTTATACTTGCTTCTAATAATTGTTTTTTAGTCACGCCGGGTCTTCTTTAAGAGATCCACGAAACGGATGACGTTACCGACAGATACAAATTCTTAAAAACAAATAGTTGCTTAATCCTGCACTATCGATTTATGAGTAAACATTTATGAGTAAACAACCACATACAATAAGAAACGCGAAGCCGGAAGAATTTCTGGAGATCGGAAAATTAATGGTCCGCGTCTATGCTCAACTGGAAGGATTTCCAAAAGAATCAGAACAACCGGATTATTATAAAATGCTTTTGAACATTGGAGAGTTTACGGGTAAACCGGGCACAGAACTTTTAGTAGCAATTTCTGCTGACAACAAAATAGCGGGAGCAGTGGTCTATTTTAGTGATATGCAATATTACGGCTCCGGTGGAACAGCTACCAGGGAACAGGATGCCGCAGGATTTAGATTATTAGCCGTAGATCCTTCCACGAGGGGGCAAGGTATTGGTAAACTTTTGACAAATGAATGCATCCGTAAGGCGAAAGATAAAGGGCTCTCCCAAATAATTATTCATAGCACAAAGGCCATGCAAATAGCATGGAAAATGTATGAAAGCCTCGGTTTTAAAAGATCAGGAGACCTGGATTTCATGCAGGGAGACCTTCCTGTTTTTGGGTTCAGGCTATTGCTTAGTTAAGACCTGAAGAATGCTTCAGTAAGATTAGCTCAATAATATTACACAGACTTATTTACAAGAAACACGATTGCCAAACAAAACTTTTGTAACACCGATATTTTATTGTTGTCCAAATAGTGTTAACAATAATGTTATCATTAAAATCATTACAAAATGGACAAATTAAAAAACAAAATCGCTGTGATAACAGGTGGTAGTAGTGGAATTGGTTTTGCAACAGCCAAAGAATTTATCGCAAACGGTGCAAAGGTCGTGATCTTTGGAAGAGATAAACAGGCGCTGGAAAAAGCTGTAGGCGAACTTAAAACAAACAGCTTTGCAGTAAAAGGAGATGTTTGTAAATTGGCAGATTTGGACAACTTGTTTGCAGAGACCAAACTAAAATTTGGCGGTGTTGACATCTTATTTGTAAATGCAGCACAGGCAAAACTGGCTTCAATCGTTGATACTTCTGAAGCATTTTTTGATGATATGCTAAATGTAAATTTTAAAGGCGCTTTCTTCACACTTCAAAAAGCAATTCCTTATCTGAACGATAACGCTTCTGTGATCATCACCACATCCTGGTTAAACAGCATTGGTTTTATTGGAAGTAGTTTGCTGAGTGGAAGCAAAGCAGCATTGCGTTCTCTTGTAAGAGTTGCATCAGCCGAATTAATGAACAAAGGAATTAGAATTAATGCAGTAAGCCCGGGCGCAATTGAAACACCACTATGGAGGAAAATTGGTTTATCGCAAGAAATATTGAAAGCAGCAGGTGAAACAATTACAAATCAAATTCCAGTTAAACGCTGGGGACAGGCGGAAGAAATTGCAAAAGCTGTTTTATTTCTGGCATCAGATGATTCATCATATATAGTAGGAAATGAATTGACCGTTGACGGTGGATTAAGACAAATTTGATTCATAAATTATTTACTGGGAACTGCGCTGTTTGCAGAGGTTTAATAACATGGATAATCCTTTTCACATAAATTATCCGGACCAGGCTGATACCGAACTGGTAAAATTAGCGATTAGCAGAGATAAACATGCATTGCAGGATCTCATTACAAGACATCAGATATTTGTTTACAATCTTGCATTGAAAATGACAGTAAGCGTGGAGGATGCAGAAGATCTCACGCAGGAAGTTTTCATAAAAGCTATTACAGCATTATCAAAATTTGAAGGAAAAAGTCAATTTAGAACATGGCTCTACCGGATAACAGTCAATCACTTTTTGAATACTAAAAAAAGAAAATCAGAATTGAAAATTAGTGATTTTGAAACCTACTTTAATTCCATAGATAATATACCTGTTTATGAATTAAGCAACCAGGAGCAAAATGACTGGGGCGAATCAATAGAGGAACTGCGAATAAGTTGTACCGCGGGCATGTTACTTTGCCTGGACAGAGAACAACGAATGATTTATATACTTGGTGAAATGTTTGAGATCGATCATAATTTGGGTTCTGACATTTTAGGGATCACACCGGGAAATTTTCGTATTCGGTTAATGAGAGCAAGACAAGACCTTTACAATTGGATGAACAAAAGATGTGGCCTGGTGAATAAATCAAATCCGTGCAGATGCGCAAAAAAGACAAGGGCGTATATTGAAGCTGGTTACGTTGATCCGAATAATTTAAAGTTTAACACCAGGTATAAGCAAAAAATTTACGAATTATCGAAGGAAAAAGCTGTGCCAATTTCCAATACAATTGAAGAGTTGCATAAAACTATTTTCCGCCAACATCCGTTGCAGGAGCCATTAACAACAACAAAAATTGTTGATGAAATTTTTAATAACAATCTAATTAAACTGATTCTAAACTCGCAGTCATCAACAGATATTTACTAATAAGCTCGGTAAAACAGGAGAAGAACTGACAATACACGGTCCCAATTTTATTTTTCTTTTCATCTTAATTCCTTACTGATATTTCTCTCTTATGACCAAAAGATTTTATCTTGAGCTTAAAACGAGCTAAAGTAATGCTTTCGTAAATTATTGACCTTGTACTTCCCAGGCTCAAAAAGTTAAACGCAAACTTATCACTTAAATATTCTGTATGAACAAAACCTTCATTAGCTCAGGATCAGATTTTGAAAATAAAATTGGTTATTCAAGAGCCGTTGTTGCAGGACAAATGATTTTTGTTTCCGGCACTACCGGTTTTGATTATGATTCAATGACAATTTCAGATGATATCGTTAAGCAAACTGAACAGGCGTTAAAAAATATTGAGTCAGCCTTAAAGAAAGCAAATGCATCTTTAAAAGATGTGGTTAGGGTCAACTACATTTTACCCAATGCGGCGGAATTTGAATTGTGCTGGCCGATTTTAAGAAAATATCTTGGCGAGAGTAAACCGGCGGCTACAATGATCTCTGCAAAACTTTTGGATGAACGGATGAAAATTGAAATAGAAGTTACTGCAATTAAACCGGATTAATTTGTTCGCCAACATCATTGCTTTTATTCTTTTCTCAGGCACCCATGAATATTGCCACTCTCATTGTGTTCACGCAACTTAGTATGAAACACATTTAAATCAGATTGCCTATGCATGTAGAAAATATTACGCCCATACTGTCTGTAAAAGATATGTCTGCCAGCAGGAACTTTTATATAAATATACTTGGCTTTGAAGAAGCCGATTGGGGAACCGATGATTTTACAGGTATCAGCCGTGACAAATCCGGAATTTATCTTTGCAGAGGAGGACAGGGGAATCCGGGAACATGGATCTGGGTTGGTTTTGACGGAGATATATTTACGTTGCATAATGAACTCAAAGCAAAAGGAGTAACGATCAGGCAACCGCCCGTTAATTATTCATGGGCTTTGGAAATGCATATTGAGGATCCCGATGGACATGTGCTAAGATTTGGAACCGATCCTGATTACAACAAGCCTTTTACAGACAAGGAAGAGAGATGAATATAAAACAATGGGAAAGAAGAAAAATTTCAGCCTTGTCTCATGATTATTCTATTATACTTTCTAAAAATTTATATCATTTTTCTTTTCTAAAAACTTTACCTGTGGGTAAATAAGACATTTATGCCCTCACATTAGTGTACTCTTCTCTCTTTTCAAAATTTCCAGGTTCATGCAGAATAATATTAAAGTAGTTTGCTGCTCTTATGTCATTAAACTAACCTGTGTGACATCGTGAACCGCAGACACGCCTGTATTCCTGTGATTTTCCAACCGTGTTATCTGAATTATTGATAGGAAAAAATAACGCACAGTCTAAAATTTTAAGAATAATGCGCCCTTATAAAAATGTAGCTGGCATCTTTTTTATTGTTCTTAAGTTAAAACGATCATTATGGCAAATACTACTAAAAGCAGCTTAACTGTAAGAAGCATAGCATTCAGCGAGGGAGGCCATATTCCGGTAAAATATTCCTGTGAAGGAGAAGATGTAAATCCGCCGCTTGAGATAACAGGTTTTCCTGAAGGGACAAAAACATTAGCCCTTATTGTTGAGGATCCAGATGCGCCGCGTGGCACTTTTGATCATTGGCTTGTATGGAACATTCCTCCCAACGAGCCTGTTGATGAAAACAGTGTTCCCGGTATAAGTGGCCGAAATGGTTTTGGAAAAAGAGGCTATGGAGGCCCTTGTCCGCCTTCCGGTGCACACCGTTATTTTTTCAGAGTATATGCACTGGATATCGAATTGGACCTGAAGGCAGGTTCAGATAAAAAAGGACTGCAGGATGCTATGAAAGATCATGTGCTCGCTTCCGGGGAACTAATGGCGCATTATCAGAAAAAAGGACGCTGAGAATATTGAGATCAATCTTACCTGTTATTCCATTTGAATTTCTTTATACCAATAACGGAAAACAATGCAGCGTATCCAATGGTTAAAAGTAACGCAGTGGTCATTTCTGTGTTCCATGTTTCGGGCTGCATACCAGCAGCAATAATTCTTTTTACTGTGCCGTAAGGAGACCATATTACAATCTCTTTGAACTGATCGCCTAACACACCGAGTTCACCAAACATACCCACCATAATGAATACAAAATAGATAAGCCTGGTTGTTGAATTTACAGTTTCAGGATTTTGAATGAGGCCAACTATAACCTGGCCAAGACCAAGATAAACCGCTCCGCCAATAATCGCTGTTAAGAAAGTGATGGCATATCCCGCAGGTGCAAGCGTTATCTGGTCAATATTGCGTCCTGCTATAAATACAATAACAGTTAACAGTATTATCATCATTAGTTGAACCAGTAACCTGCTTGCCATAATGCACCATGAAGGCATGGGTGCTACGCGCAATCTTTGAAACACACCTTTATCACGGTCCCGCGCTATACTGTTTGAATATCCCATCAATCCAATGGCTACAAGTCCAATGGTAATGCAGGTGGAAAGTGCAAATGCCCCTCCAAGTTTATCGACTATGCCTTTCCAGGAAATAAGAATGATAACTGGCACCAGCAGCAGAAGAAGAAATGAACGCCTGTTGCGCCATTGAGTTGTAAAATCTGCGCGAAGCAATGAGCTGAGAACAGTTGACGTTTTTGGAATGGTTGTTTGCATGTGTATAATTTATTTAGTTCAGTACCTGCTTGTTTATTTTGAACCGTATGCAGTTTTTTTATTAATCATAAGTTTATGCTTCTTTACAATCTCTATGAACGTATAGTCTTTCCTGTAAGTCCGATGAACACATCTTCCAGAGTTATTTTTCCTCTTCGTGAAGCACTGATCACTTCCGGTTTTGTTTTGTTGCTGTCAATCAAAGACTGAGGTGTGTCGATCGCTATTAATCTGCCATGATCAATAATGGCTATGCGGTCGCAAACTGCTTCTGCTTCTTCCATTGAGTGAGTGGTAAGCAATATCGCATGATCCTTTTCACGCATCGTTTCCATGCGTTCCCAAAGCTGCCTGCGGCTTTGCGGATCGAGACCTGTAGTAGGTTCATCGAGTAATACAAGCCTGGGGTCATGCAACGTTGCAATAGCAAGTGAAACGCGTTGCTGCTGCCCGCCTGACAATTGCCCGAATTTTTTGCCGGCCGCATCTTCGAGCTTTATATCCTGCAAAATATGCATCAGTTTTTCCCTGGTCATTGCCACGCCATAAATACCTGCATACAATTTCAGTATTTCGCTTACTGTAAGTTCAGCCTGGAAGCTTGTTGCCTGTAATTGCACGCCGATCACGGCATGTGCATGCAGCGGTTTTTCCTGTACATCATACCCTGAAACAATTACTGAGCCGGAGCGTGGTTTAAGCAATCCTTCTACTGCGCTCAGTGTAGTAGTTTTACCGGCTCCATTTGGCCCGAGCAGCCCGAATATTTCGCCCGGAAGCACATGAAAGGAAACATCATGTACTGCATGAAAAGCTCCGTAGTACACATTCAATCCCTTTACCTGCAGAATATAATCGTCTGTGTTCATTATAATGATTTGGTTGATTTTTTTTCAAAGATGAAGACAAATATATTTAACCAGCAACAAAATGTAGGTGTGCCCACACAAATCATCGGTCAACAATGGATAATGAGAGGTAAATAAAATTTTTAAGAATGGCAAACAAATATTTTTCGTATTCGACTTCGTTGTTATCTTTTAAAAAATTTCACTACATTCTTTTCGGGCATTCAAAAAGAGAGAATAAAAAATTTTCGGAAACATATTTCTATAAGCAATATCCTGCGGTGAAAGTGCCCTGCTTTCGTAAATTGCGCTATGCAAAACTTATCTGAATATAAAAACACTTTATCACTTGCATCACCACCTGATTCGCTTTCAGTTTATTTGAAAGCATTGTGGTATGACGCCAAAGATGACTGGAATAAAGCGCACAACATAATCCAGGATGTACCTGATAAAGATGCTTCATGGATTCATGCATACCTGCACAGAAAAGAAGGCGATACATGGAACGCGGATTACTGGTATAATAAAGCGGGAAGAAAAAGACCCGGTATTTCTTTGGATGAAGAATGGGAAGAGATTACGAAAGCCTTACTTTAATGCACGCTTTGAGTTTATGTTTCTAATTCTATTTAAGTTTTTTTATTGCTTCTTACTGTTAACTGCTCACTATTAACCATTCACAATTAAGTATCATAATACATTGTGTTACCTCTTAAATCAAGCAATCTCCATGCACCTTTTATTTCATAAAATAAGATATGCATTGCCGGGTTTCTTTTTGTTTTCTCCCTGTGTTTCGTTTGCACAATCTTCAAACATTCACTGGAAGCATCTTTCAAGTGTAAATGGTGAACTTCCCAAACCATGGAACAGCACGCAACAAACTTCCGCATTAATAGTTGATCTTGATAAAGATGGCGTGAATGATTTTGTAGTAAGCTGTCGTGAAGTAGCGCCCGTACTTGTGTGGTACAGGCATACAGCAAAGGGATGGCAGCGCTTTGTGCTCGAAAAACAATTCAAAACAATTGAGGCAGGCGGCGCTTTTTCAGACATTGACAATGATGGTGATCCTGACTTGGTTTATGGACAAGACTGGCAGGGACCCGAAATGTGGTGGTGGGAAAATCCTTATCCCGACTATGATACAACAGTTCCATGGAAGAGGCATACCATTAAAACTACCGGCAAGACCCAGCATCATGACCAGGTGTTTGGCGATTTTTTGCAAACAGGGAAACCACAACTGGCCTTCTGGAACCAGGGAAATAATACATTGAATCTTGCTTTTATTCCTGATGACCCTCGAAATGCAAATGAATGGAAAACGCAAATTATTTTTTCAGGTGAAGCGGGCAGTAAACAATCATGGTATCCTGAAGGCATTGCTGCAGCAGATGTTGATGGTGACGGGTATGCAGACCTGCTTGCCGGAAATTTATGGTTTAGATATAAAGGCAATGGCATTTTTAAACCCATACATGTTGCGCGAATTGGAGGTCGTATTGCTGTCGGGAAATTTAAACCCGGGAAAACGTTACAAATTGTGACTGCGCCTGGCGATGGCATTGGACCTGTTTGCTGGTATGAATGTACAGGTGATCCTGAAGATTCATCAGCGTGGATGGAACATAAATTACTGGACAGAGATTTGATCCACGCGCATACACTTGCCGTGGCTGATATTAACGGTGATGGTTATCCGGACATCTACACAGCTGAAATGGCGCAATGGACGGAAAAGAAAGATAGTATTGACAATCCTGCTGCTACTGCCTATATATTTTATGGCGATGGTAAAGGAAATTTTTCAACAACAGTTTTTCAGAAAGGCATAGGCTTTCATGAATCGAAGATTGGTGATCTGGATAATGACGGGGACGAAGATATTCTCGACAAACCTTACACATGGAAATCTCCAAGAGTTGATGTATTCCTGCAAAATGGAACAGGTAAATTGCTTCCCTCTCTGCAAACACTCAATAATAAATATGCATTGGAAATTTACAGTCTGCGTGATGACTTAAACAAAGATGTTCCTGCTGCTCTTGAAATGATAAAAAGAATGGGATTTGAAGAGATAGAGGTGCCGGGCTACTATGGATTGAGTGCTGAAGAATTTAGATCTGATCTTCAAAGGTCAGGATTAAAAGCTACCAGTTTGTTGTTTGACTATGACCGTTATAAAAAAGATCCTGAAGGTATCATTAAAGAGGCGAGAAGTTTTGATGTGAAATATGTGGGCTTTGGATGGATCCCACACAGGGGCACCTTTAATAAAACTGATGCCGACAGTGCAATTATATTTATGAACAAAACAGGTAACAAATTAAAAGCAGCGGGATTACATTTCTTTTACCATGCACATGGGTATGAATTTGTGCGGGCAGAAGAAGGAACTTTATTTGATTACATGGTACAGCATACAAATAAGGATGCAGTAAGTTTCCAGTTGGATGTCTTCTGGGCAACACGCGGCGGCGCCGACGCAGCTTTGCTGCTGCAGAAATATCCGTATCGTTTTTCATCGTTGCATATTAAAGATATACAGTGGGGAGTTCCCACTTCTGATTATACAGGTGAAGCACAGGACACTGCCAGTGTTGTTATTGGCAAAGGACAGGTAAACTGGCATGAAGTTTTAAAGACAGCCATTAAAGAGGGCATACAATATTATTATATTGAGGATGAATCGCCTGACGCACTCCGGCAAATACCGCAATCCCTCAGCTATTTAAAAAGCTTGCATTAAGATTTAAAACTATCAGGAATGTATGCTGTTAAAAAAGTAGAAACTGTTGCGTTAATTTTCGACTTCCATTTCAGCATTTCAAAAACGTATCTTCGCAGCCCTATCTATGACAAAGTTTGCGCATGATGATATAGTGCCTTACAATCAAAGTGACCTTGATAAAAAACATCAGGTGGCTAAAATGTTTGACAGCATTGCATTTCACTATGATTTTCTCAATCACTTTCTCAGTATTGGCAGCGATGTTCGCTGGAGAAAAAAAGCAATCGCAGAGTTAAAAGAATTACAACCACAAATAGTTTTAGATGTGGCTACAGGCACTGCCGATGTAGCCATCATGACCTATCATATATTACATCCCAAAAAAATCATCGGCATCGATATTTCGGATGGCATGTTAAATCTTGGCAAAAAAAAAATTGAAAGACAAGATTTGCAGCATGTAATTGAATTGTGTAACGGTGACAGTGAAACAATAAATTATCCGGATAATTCGTTTGATGCAATTACGGTAGCCTTTGGTGTGCGCAATTTCCAGAACCTCGAAAAAGGGCTTGCCGAAATGTTGCGGGTCTTAAAGCCGGGCGGAAAATTAGTCGTACTCGAATTTTCACGGCCAAAGCAAAAAGGGTTTAAGGTCTTGTATAATTTTTATATGAAAGTTATAGCACCAAAAGCGGGAAGCATGTTTGCTAACAATAAAGATGCTTATCAATATTTAAATAATTCTGTGCAGGCCTTTCCGGAGAGAGAACAATTTACAGAACTTATAAAACAAACAGGATACAGTAAAATTTACTTCAAAACGCTCAGCTTAGGAATATGTTGCATTTACTGCGGAAGCAAATAATATTGATGGCGCCTGCCTGCATTTTTTTCTTTTTTAAAACAAATGCGCAGTCAACCGAATTGAACAGGCCAAATCACGATTACCTGCCCTATTATTTTGGGATTTATTTAGCATACAACAGCACATATCTGCATCCATCAAAAAGTACAAAATTTCTTCACGATGATAGCGTGCTTACAGCAGAGCCAGGGGCCAGTGGAGGTGTTGCCCTGGGGTTTCTTGCAACATTGAGATTAAATCCCAGATGGGAATTCCGGCTTAATCCGAATCTTATAATAGGTGGCGCAAAATTTTTTACTTATACGCTTAAAAATCCACTGCCCGGTGAAAGTGATGTTGTGAAAAAAACATTGCCTTCATCTATTTTCACCTTTCCCCTTCAGTTCAAATTTAATTCTGACCGAATTGATAATTTTCGTGTGTACATGATGTTTGATGGTTATGTTTCAAGTGACCTTATGGCGAATGCCGGTAATCGAAATGCAGAAGACCTGATAAAGTTAAAGAGAAACGATTATGGGTTGGAAACCGCAATTGGTTTTAATTTCTATCTCAAGTTCGTGACACTTTCTCCGGAATTAAAATTTTCATATGGATTAGCCAATTTGCATGCAAGAGATCCAAATCTTAAATTCTCCAGTGTATTTAGTCAATTACAATCGCGAATGATAACCCTCTCCTTAAATATTGAACAATAATTGAGAATGGTAAATTGCTAATTGTGAATTACGCAATATTGGTAATCAATGTTCGTCACTCTTGTTTTGTGATAAATAAATTTAAAATTTACGACTTCTTTGTTTTTTTAACACCGAGAAATGGTTGCATATAAGAAGGCATTATCTGTTTCGGCTTGCTTGGTTTTGCTCCTACCCGTTGCTGAAATTCAACATAGTAAATTTTCAGCAGGATTATAAAATAGGAAATCAGCAGAGGCCCGAATATCAGGCCTATAAATCCAAAATATTTTAATCCCATAATAACACCAAGAACAGTGATAATAGGATGAACATCGGCCATGCGTTTTGCTAATACAAAACGAATAATATTATCAATGGTTCCGAGAACCAAAAACCCCCATAAAATAATAAAAAGACCCTGCCAGGTATGACCGATAACTACCTGGTAGATTGCAGTTGGAATCCATACAATACCTCCGCCCACAATCGGTATAATAGAACAAAACCCGGTTATTACTCCCCAGAACCCTGCTTCATTCACGCCTGCAATACTATAGCCGACAAATCCTAAAAAACCCTGGGCTATTGCAATAAGCGGCACACCCACTGCATTGCTGAATGTTTGTGCTACCAGTTCTTTTCCAAACATGTTTATTTTTTCTCTTTTAAAGGGCAGGTAAAAAATGATCGCAGCCTCCATCCTGTTCATATTTATTATCATGAAATACAAAAAGAAATACATCATGGTTATTGTACTGAAAAAACCAAGGCCCTGGTTTAAAATAGCTGAGAGTAAAGAAGCAGAATAGGCTTGCACCCTCGATAACGTATCACTTGATATTATCTCGAAACCGGTTTGTTCCTTTATTACATCACCAAAATGTTTTAAAGTATTAATAACATCTGCAGGATGAGTGAGCACATGAACTATTTTATTATATAAAAGTGTTACCAGTAAAGTTATAGGCATCAGGATAATAAAAAATGAAACGATAATAACCAATACGGCAGCGCGGCTTTTTCTCCAACCTCCCTTTTTCACGAGCCATTCTACCGATGGTTTACTAAGTACATAAAAAATCACTGCAGAGAGAAATGCAGTAAAAAACTGGATAAGACTAAGTAATAATAAAATTGCAAAAATTAATATGATGCCAAGAAAAAAGTATCGGTTAACTTTATGATCCCTGCTTGATTCCATGTAAATGATTTGATAATAGAAAAATTTATCTTCGTTTCAAAGTTATTCTTTCATTATTAAAATATAGCATTATGAATTTCACTAACAAATTTGTAGCCGGGTTGATTCTTGGAGCAGCAGCCGGTGCTATGGTTGCGGCATTCCTGCAAACTGAAAAAGGCAAAGAAATTTTAGGTGACATAAAAGAAGCTACGGGCGATGCATCTGAGAATGTTAAATCTCATTGGGCAAATTTTGAAAAGGAATTGAATGGTTTATTAAAAAAAGGTAAGCAGTTTGTTGACGACCTGGAAAAGAAAGCAAAGAATGCTGCTTCTACATTTAAATAGGAGTAGTTTTTACTGAAGAATAAAATAAAAAAGGATTGTTTTTATAGATGGTAATATTTAGCGGGGTAAAAAATATTTCAACGCTCACAAAAAATGTTTATTTTTCTGTAAACAATCCGTTATGGGAGACATATCAGAAAAAGCCGTTCAGCTGATCCTTAATGCAGAGGGATTAGATCAGCCGGATAACTGGCCGGGTGGTGCATCGGGTATAACTATCGGCATAGGTTATGATCTCGGTTATACCACTGTTGATCGCTTTGAATCAGATTGGGAAGATGTATTGCCTGCATCCCAATTGCAGCGCCTGAAAGAAGTAGTAGGCTTACGCGGCGTAAGCGCCAAGGTGTGGGCCCATGAATTTTCCGATATAAAAATAAATCCGGAGGAAGCAAAAAAAGTATTTACAGAACGGACCCTTCCAATTCAGCGAACAAAGGCACAGCTTGCATTTCCCGGCTTTGATAAATTGCCCGTTGATGCACAGGGGGCATTGATTTCATTAGTATATAATCGCGGAACCTCTATGTTTGATAAGCCGGGAGAAGACAGGCGTAAAGAGATGCGGGCTATACGTGATGCAGTAGCTGCAGGGGATCTCCAGGAAATAGCAAATCAAATACGCTCTATGGAACGCTTATGGCAGGGAAAAGGCCTTGACGGGCTTATTAAACGAAGAGAAGACGAAGCGGCGCTTGTTGAATCTTCCATCGGTGCAATTGCATAATTTAACCCGCTTTTGATAGGTAAAAGCTAACGCTATTCTATAAATTTTAATTTAAAACATAAGCCTTCATCAATTTTCCATTTTTTAAAAGTAATCCTGTTCACTGCATTTAAAAACCCGGCACAAAATTTATATAAGAAGATAGTGAACGGATTATATGGATATAAAAACTTCAAGAAAAAGTTCGTCTGAAGAAAAAAAAGCAAAGCGTACCACAGCCACAGTAAAACATAAAGTTTGGACGGGTACCTTTATTGTTCTTGCTTTAATTTGTATTACTGCTTATTTTCTTTTCCGCTTACAATTTTTTAATTTTTTACAGGCATACAAAAATTTTATCTTAAATCTTTTACTCGGTGCCTTTTTTAGTTTTTTAGTACTTATTGCTTCTAAAATAATAGAAGGGATCGTATCAAAAGTTTCTCATACCAGGGCAATTGTATATAACCTGGTGCGACTAATCCGGTTGCTTAGCATCCTGGTAGTTGTTTTTATTATTATTTCTTTTCTCATCAATAACTGGTATTCGTTATTTGTTTCGCTGGGGCTTTTTTCATTGATACTGGGCTTTGCTTTGCAAACTCCTATCTCTTCACTTATTGGCTGGTTCTATATTGTGATACGTACACCTTATAAAGTCGGCGATCGGATACAGGTGAGTGAATTTACCGGGGACGTAGTAGAGATCAATTATTTTGATACAACTCTTTGGGAATTTGCAGGTGAATACATGACCAATGATTTACCAAGCGGTCGTTTGATTCGTTTTCCCAACAGCATTGTGTGGCAGTCTGAGGTATACAATTATTCGTGGAAAAAATTTCCTTATATCTGGAACGAAATTCCTTTTCATATAGCTTACGAAAGTGACCTGGTATATGTAGAACAAACCATTCGCAGCATCGCTAAAAAAGAATTGGGAGAAGGGATGGAAGAGAATGTAAAAGAATTACGCAACCTTATTAAACAAACACCTGTAGATGAACTTGAGATAGTTGAATATCCATTTGTAAATTTTCGCATTAATGCCAACACATGGGTTGAAGCATTGCTCATTTATCTCGTTGAACCGAAAAAAGCTGCATCCGTACGCAGCAGGCTTATAAAAAAAATATTGGAAGCCTTTTCAAATCAACCCGATAAAATACTTTTTCCCAAAAGCAATTCAAGATAACAGAAGGACAATGCATCCTGAGCTTATCGAAGGTAATCTTCATGTGTTGTTGCATGTTCAGATTTATACTTGTGAAACATGCAGGTCAGTCATGATTAGCAATTGGAATAAAAACCGCAATTGGGAATAAGATGATTAACCGCTTAATAAATGAAGAAACAATAAAATTCACATTTATCGAACTACAGAAAAATTATTAAAGGATTGTTCTTCTTTTTTGGTAACAGTAACATTTGTGACCTCAGCTTTTTTGGGCCCCTGCCAGCACCAGTTAATAAATTTTTGTACTGATGTTTCATCACCTGTAACCATTGCTTCAACATTTCCTTCCAAGGTATTTTTTATCCAGCCGGTGATGCCCAACCTGTCAGCGATCTCTTTTGCAGTTGCCCGGTAAAAAACACCCTGCACCTCGCCTTCGATTATCAAATGAACAGTAATCATACCGATGCTTTAAAAAGCATAAAGCTAAACCATAAACTAAGAGAATTATAAAGAGGATGGAGAAATTTTAAAATGCATATGAACAAGAAATTCAGGAAATTTGTACATTGAGTAACTGATATGAAAACAATAAAAGCAAAACACAAAGCAGAATACGAACCTATGGGCGACCTGGTTACTTATCGTGCTATGCCCACACGTATGATGCCTATGAATGAACTTGATCCTTTTATTTTTTTGAATCATCATGGGTGGCAGGAATATCCGCCACAAAATCATGGCCTGCCTTTTGGCCCTCATCCGCACCGTGGTTTTGAAACAGTGACTTTTATCCTGGAGGGCGACCTGATGCATAAGGACAGCAGTGGTGCATCAAGTATAGTAAAATCAGGTGGTGTGCAATGGATGACCGCGGGCAGTGGATTAATACATGCGGAGGTTTCATCAGATGAATTCAAGACCAAAGGAGGATCGCTGGAAATATTACAGCTTTGGATAAACCTGCCTGCTAAATATAAAATGACAAAACCAAAATATATTGGTTTGCAAAAAGAAGATATACCTGTTGTTTCGTGGGATGAGGGAAAAGTTTTTGCTCATATTATCTCAGGTTATTGGACCAATATAAAAGGCCCTGTAGAACCGCTGACTGATATACACCTTGCAAGTATAGAATTCAAAGAAGGTGGAAAGCTTAATATGCCTGTTGAAAAAGATAAAACGGTTTTCCTGTATGTTGTAAAAGGAAAAACGCTTATCAATGGCGAGACGGCAGAAATGCACGATCTTGTAGAATTTAGTCACGAGGGAGTTATGATAGAAATAAAGGCGCTTTCGCCTGCTTTATTATTGTTTGGTTATGCCACACCTTTTCACGAGCCATTTGCTGCATACGGTCCCTTTGTAATGAATACACATGAAGAAATTATGCAAGCCTATGAAGATTACAATGCAGGAAAATTGGGAAGTACAAAAACATTCGTGTATTAGCATCAAAAGAGAGTTGAAGAATAAGTGAATTGGTGAATTTATTACCCACATCGTTTCACCTGCTTTTTTAAATTATAAAAGATTTTTGTGAAATTCTGCCCGCTAAGCTGCCGTTACATATTGTAACGTTCTCTTTATATATCAAATAATCACTTCTGCCATTTAAAGATTTTTAATTTGTTGGTTTTGTTAGTTTTATTAGAATTTTTTCAATTAATCATTTTCGATCGCAATTACACCACTCGTCTGAAGAAAATACTATCATAAATTCTATTCAGGTGTGATCCTCTGCTGGCATGCGAATGGCTATATTACTAAGAGAGGTTATCCCTTTGTTCATTTGCAAAAAGCAATATTATGCAGATCAGGGGCAATACAA
>DATBFI010000685.1:0-5099 GCA_036558585.1 Chitinophagaceae bacterium | reverse complement strand
ATGGTATGTGTTTATAATGTGAGAATGTTTTACCTCACTGCTGACAACTCACCGCTACTTCACAATTTTACTCTTTATTCTTTATATAAACCAATTTAATGCCACCCTTATCTGTGCCACGTATATCAATTTCAAATTGAGAAAGTGATTTAATAAGCGGCGTTAATTTTTGAAATCCAAAATTGCGGGGATCAAAGTTGGGTTGCTTTTTTAATAACAGATTACCAACATCTCCTAAAAATGCCCAGCCATTTTCATCAGCGAGGTCATCAATAGTAGAAGCGATTAGTTTTATATCTCCTTTGTTCAATTTTTCGAAAGAAGGTTTTTGTTTACGCTTCTCTACTTTTACTTGTGTGGTTTCTTCAACATCTGTTTCCGGTTCGGCAAGAATTTCTATGTAAATAAATTTATTGCAGGAGGCAATGAATGCATTTGGCGTTTTCTTTTCACCAATACCATATACTTTCATTCCTGCTTCACGAAGCCGTGTTGCAAGACGTGTAAAATCGCTATCACTGCTTACGATACAAAATCCATCTACTTTACCGGAATACAAAATATCCATGGCATCAATAATCATGGCGGAGTCAGTAGCATTCTTTCCCTGTGTATAACTATATTGCTGAACCGGCGTAATAGCATGTTCCAGCAAAACATTTTTCCACCCGATCACTGTTGGTTTTGTCCAATCGCCATAAATTCTCTTAAATGTTGGAGTGCCATATTTTGCAATCTCTTCCAGAATATCTTTTACGGTGTGATAAGGAATGTTATCGGCATCTATCAACACTGCAAGCCGTATATCTTTTTCAGAATTCATTAATTGGATTAATCAATAAAAGGGGTTTTCATTATTTTAATACCTTTAAATACTACGTTTCAGTCGCTACATATTTTCCAGATAACCGCAGTCCACCTTAGGCGGAAGGACGATGCCAGAAAACAACTGTCCGTCACAAAAATCATTTATTTCAATTTCCTTTTTAAATTCTCATCCAGTGCATCTAAAAATTCTTCTGTATATAAATAATCAGTTCCGTGCTCTACTTTAGGTTTTATGGTGATAGCAAGATCTTTTGTCATTTTACCATTTTCAACCGTTTCAATACAAACTGCTTCAAGTGCATGACAGAAATTGATAAGCTCCTTGTTATTATCTAATTTTCCGCGAAACTCCAAGCCTCTCGTCCATGCAAAAATTGATGCAATAGGATTTGTAGAAGTTGGCTTTCCTTTCTGGTGCTCGCGGTAGTGACGTGTAACGGTACCATGCGCTGCTTCTGCTTCCATAATCTTACCATCGGGTGTAACCAGTGTGGATGTCATCAGGCCAAGCGAACCAAACCCCTGCGCTACTGTATCACTTTGCACATCACCATCATAATTCTTACATGCCCACACAAAATTGCCATTCCACTTTAGTGCACTTGCAACCATATCATCGATGAGGCGATGTTCGTACGTAATCCCTGCTTCAGTAAATTTTGTTTTAAATTCATTTTCATAGATCTCCTGGAAAAGATCTTTGAAGCGGCCATCATATTTTTTTAGAATTGTATTTTTTGTTGAAAGATAGAGCGGCCATTTCTTCATCAATGCCTGGTTGAAACATGCATGCGCAAAGCCTTTGATGCTTTCATCCGTATTGTACATTGCAAGTGCAACACCATCGCCTTTGAAATTGTACACTTCAAATTGCTGAGTGTTTCCATCTTCTCCCTCAAACCTGATCGTAAGTTTTCCTTTCCCCTTTGTTACAAAATCGGTGGCACGGTACTGATCGCCAAATGCATGACGACCAATGCAAATAGGGGCCGTCCAATTGGGCACCAGGCGCGGCACATTTTTACACACGATAGGTTCACGGAATACAGTACCATCCAGTATATTACGGATCGTGCCGTTGGGACTCTTCCACATTTGTTTAAGATTAAATTCTTTTACACGGGCTTCATCAGGTGTAATAGTTGCGCATTTTATACCCACACCGCATTCCTTTATTGCATTGGCAGCATCAACAGTT
This sequence comes from Chitinophagaceae bacterium, assembly GCA_036558585.1. Taxonomy (GTDB): domain Bacteria; phylum Bacteroidota; class Bacteroidia; order Chitinophagales; family Chitinophagaceae; genus DATBFI01. The sequence continues at coordinate 3,073 of DATBFI010000685.1, read as the reverse complement.
ACCTGGTCATTGGTTTTATCACGATGTTCAATGCCCAGATCAAAATACTTAAGATTAACGTCTACATAAGGCAGTATGAGTTTGTCTTTAATAAATTTCCAGATGATGCGTGTCATTTCATCACCATCTAATTCTACAACCGGATTAGTTACTTTAATTTTCTGGCTCATGCTCTTTGTTTTATAGCTGGTTAAAACGGTTTGCAAATGTAAATGTTAGATATTTATTGTATCAAAGAATTTAGTGGAGTTTATATAGTGTGATTATATTTTGAGCTTTATATAGGGATGAAAAATTTTTATTCCAAATTGTCTAATTAATTACTTTATCATACAGTTGTTTTATTTGCACATCGCCAAAGCCATAAATTCCCTCCCTCTTAAAAAATTCTTTAAAAACAGTTGCGAAGTCGTTTGAAACATTGTGCACTATATCTTCTATAACCCGTTCCGGTCTTCCTTTTTTCCCTGCTGAAGGAAAACGATCAATATGTGCCTCACATACTTCATACAAATATGGGAAACAAGCGGATTCATTTTTAGAAAGCTGACTCAATCGATGTAAATCATTATTCTTATATGCTATCCATAAATCCTTGCCAAGTTTTAAATCTTCATCAGTAAAGCGAATTCTGTTGTTATAAGATACAATCAAATCATCTTCAGTTGCATTACCAAATTCTTTCCACCTGTCATTTCCATTTAAAAATGAAGGATATACAACAAAAATATTTTTGTGGATTCGCAGATCATACAATAAAGAAATTACAAACCACATGTTAGCCCGGCAAAACAAATCGTAACCAAACCAAAGATTAAATTCAGAACTATCAGGTGCATTTATTATTTTCTCAAATTCTTTTACAACTTCTGTATAATACCTGTTTTGTTCGTGGTAGGTCCTTCCAATGTATGACGCCCTTGTGTTCCAAAATTCATCGAGTGAGTCGCCATGCAAATCGCCTTCTATTAAACATTCCCTTGCAACTATTATTTCACCGCGAAGCTTTGCATCTGGAAATGTAGTGGCAAGAGAATCTCCATTTAAAATATGATAGTTCATAAACTAAATTTATTAAGTACTCATTTATAATTTTTAGTGACTTCTTACTTTAATTACACGCAATTCGCAATTGCTAAATTTAATGTAAAAGGATTCGTGTAAATACGTGATTTGACGAATTTATTCTATAAAAAAAATAAAAAATAACCCTTCTTAAAAATTATTTTTATGTAAACTAAAAATCACATCATAGTAAACTATCATTGATGAAATTTATTCAAAAAGGCTTTTAGCTTTTCTTTAAACAGGTTAGGAACCAATTACTTAAAACCGCTTTTACCCTTTTGGCATACCATTTGAAAACAGATAGGTTAATCAAAAAACTTAAATCTATGAAAAAACTATTGTTAAGCGCAGGTATTATTCTATTGGTATCGGGAATTAATCTGGTCAATGCGCAAGTAAAGGTTCAGCCGGGTATAAAAGGCGGTGTAAGTTTTTCAAGTGTCACAAACCTTAAAGGTGATGATCGTGTAACCGGTCATGGTGGTATTTTTGTAAACACAATGCTGAACAGCCATTGGAGCTTACAACCAGAGTTGTTGTATTCTGCACAAGGGCAAAAATTTAACGATCAAAACGGCAACAAGAATGTTTTAGCATTGGATTATGTACAGTTGCCTGTTATGCTGCAATATCACCCGGTGTCAAAAGTATATCTCGAAGCAGGGCCGCAAGTTGGTTTATTGGTAAATGGCAAAATAGAAGGGCCAAATGATGCCAATAAAGCTGATGTAAAAGACAGTTACCGGAAGGCTGATTTTGGAGTAAATGTGGGTCTTGGAATTAATGCAACAAAAAATATCGGCATTTATGGCCGCTATAATTTAGGTGTAACGGATATTGCAAAGAGTGATGCAATCTATCGCCAGAACAGAGATATCCAGGTAGGTGCTGCAATTAAATTCTAGTAAAAAACATAATCTTGCAAAAGAGCTATCAGTAAATTGGTAGCTCTTTTTTATGACTCGTAGTATGTGATAAGCGGTTACTGCAGGAGAAGTTAATTTATTTATACTGAAACGTCATCGGATTGATGCCTTTTAATTATCAGAGTGAAAAATTTTGTAATATAAAATAGCTCATGTATCATTAATACTTATCAAATCCATATTTTGTATAAAGGCTTTTATACCTTGCATCATCTTTCAGAGAGTTGAACAATGGTTCAATTTTAAAACCGCTAAAGCCATAATCGCCAAGCTCAAGAAAAGCCTCCAGCTGTGCAATAGCGGAATCTTTTTCGTTACGCGCTGCATACACCATTGCTGCAGAATAATAATTACCTGTTTGATTTTTAAGATATTGAAAAATATCATCGCTTTCTTTTTGACGGCCTGCTTTTTGGTAAGCAATGCAAATTTGGGAAAGACCCGGATGGCTAATTTTTTTTCCGGCAGATTTCAACAATTCGTAATCAAGGATTAAATCCTTATAATCGCCGGAACGGAATTTTTTTTCAAGCTGAAGCCTTGGAAACTCGTACCTGTCAGGAAACAAGCGCAGGCCCTCCTCAATATATTTATCTGCCTCGCTGAATTTTCCTGTATAAATGTACACATCGGCAAGAACCACGTAGCTGTTGTAATCTACGGGGTCGGATTTCAGTGCCTCTGTCGCCATCTTTTCTGCTTTATCAAAATCACCCATATAAAAAAGAAAATATGCATAACGATTTTTTGTAAGCGTACTGGAAGGATTTAGTTCAAGGGACTTCTCGAAGAATTCCCGTGCTTTGGAAAAATTATGTTCAATTGATCGCGCTATCAGGGCTGTTGCGGAATATCCTTCTGCAAGTTGGGGATCAAGCCGTATTGCATTTTGAGCATAGCTCTGCGCTTCTGCAATCGCCTTTGCATTTTTAAAATCATGGCTTTGGGTAATTATCCATGTTTTTGCAAGTGCCATGTAAGCATAAGGAAGTGCATAATTTGAATCAATTTTTAAAGATTGCTTGTTGTACGCTATACTTTCTTCATATTTGGTTTCCCTGTAAGCATAAAGGCCTTTT
>DATBFI010000684.1:0-11107 GCA_036558585.1 Chitinophagaceae bacterium | reverse complement strand
TGATGCGCTGCTGCCCGCACGAATTTCATAAGCAGTCTGCATAACGTTTCTTGCATCAGAAATCAATTGCCAGCTAAACCTGGGTTGTTGTGCATCAAGACCAATCGGGTTGGAAAGATTTTCGCATAGAAGATCTTGTATGGTCACCTGCGAAAAACAAAAAAATACAGGAAGTAATGCTGGAAGAAAACAAATGGTCTTTTTCATCATGGCGATATTTTAATCTGTAATGTTACAAGAGAATTTTGAAAGTTGCTTTAAAAATTACCAGGATAAAAGACTAATCCTTTGTCGTTGCTTTTCTGTCTATGTTTCGATAAACTCAACATGACAGAAAGTTGTCAGCCTGAGCCTGTCGAAGGCATCGTAGGACAAGCTTTTTAAAATAGTAGCACAACGTTATTGATATAATTTTTCTTTCGCTATATCCTTTTGAAACATCATTTTATTGCTTTGGTAAAACTTAATAAAATCCTGTGCCGATGCCTGTCCCTTATAAGGCACATAAAAATCATATTTTCCTTCCTCGTTAATCCCGGCATTCCGCCAGGCTAATGCATAAGCTATTTTATGAGATGCTATTGTCTTCAAAAAAGTGGTTGTCCACCATGCGCTATCAGGTAAATTATTATATCCAAATTCAGTTAGCGCGGGAATTTTATTTCTTTCAATTGCAATGCTGTTTAGCATAGCTAACATAGTATCCGCATGATGTATAAAGTCTTCATTCTTTGCGGTATTATTCGCCTGGTAAATATCAAAACCGATTATATCAACCCATTCATCGCCGGGATATCTTTCCAGGTATTCTTCTGCTGAATAAAATTTATCCGTGTTATATGCGTATAAAAGATTGTGTACATTTTTTATATCACGCAGGTAAGTTTCGGTAAAACGATACAGCTGTTTTAATTCTTCAGGCGTACAATTTTTTCCTCCCCACCAAAACCAGCTGCCATTCAGTTCATGAAAAGGTCTGAATATAACAGGGATATTTTCCTCCTTGTTCCCCTTTAAACTCAGCATAAATACAGCTATTTTATCTAACCAGCTTTTATAGAGATCGTGTTTTTCTCCGCCGGGTAAAACAGAAGCAACGGTTCCCGGAGCAGGGTCCCACGCAGTTTTGCCTGTTAATGGATTATTCAAATGCCAGCTTATCGTTATTACACCACCCCGTTCATAGCCATCATGAATGAGTTGTTTCATTTTATCAAAAGGAACGCTGTCGAGGTTTACAGGGTGATCTAATTCAATGCGTCCCAGTTCCCACCCATATACTGCAGGATAATCACCTATAACATCCTTTATGTCGCTTCTGCCCTGTTCATACTTCCATCCTACACCGTAAGCAAGATCGTCCTGGTGACCAAACATAATACCCTTATTGAGTAATTTTTTTAGGTTTCGATAAAGGTTAACGGTCTCTTTGGTCGCTTTTTTATCAGAGGGAAATTCCTGCGCAAAAAGAATATTGCAGGCAAACAATACTGTTGGACCTAAAAGAAAGGAGATTAATTTTTTCATGGGCTAAATAGTTGCGACAATCACATGCAATTTACTGCTCATAGTTTTATCGCCGGCAGGTAAAAATAATTGTAAAATTGACACGCATTAAAGCAAAGCCATTTTAGTACCTTAGCGATTTGTTCCCCGCTGTTGCTTTTAAAAGTCGCCGATGAAAAGATTGATTATTGTTTATCTTGTTTTGGCTTGTGCTGTTATATGGTTATATACTTCTTCCTGCTCTGATAAAACTACTGCAACAGGTAATGAAGAGTTGATCAGTTATAATTTTCAGATCCGTCCTATCTTTTCTGATAAATGTTTTAAATGTCATGGCCCTGATGGTAATAAACGCCAGGCCGGTTTACGTTTGGACATTGCTGAGGAGGCATACAAAGCATTGAAGGAGCATCCGCGTGCACATGCAATTGTGCCGGGCAATCCTGACCTTTCGGAATTATTTGTCCGCGTAAGCTCCACTGATACCTCTATCCAGATGCCACCACCCGAAAGTCATTTGCCTTCACTTACGGAGCCTGAAATTGCTCTTATCAAAAAATGGATCGAACAGGGTGCAAAATATGAACCGCACTGGGCTTTTGTTACACCGAAAAAGCCGGCACTTCCAAAAGTGAACAACACAAAATGGTGTAAGAATGAGATCGATTATTTTATACTGCAGCAACTGGAAAAAAGAAACCTTGAACCAAATGAAGAAGCAGATAAGGAGAGATTATTAAAACGAGTTTCATTTGATATCACGGGGTTGCCGCCAACACCAGGCCAGACAGATCGTTTTCTTGCAGACAATTCACCGGGTGCTTATGAAAAAATGGTGGATGAATTATTGAAAGAGCCTTCGTATGGAGAACGCATGGCCATTCCATGGATGGATATTGCAAGATATGCCGACTCGCATGGCTACCAGGATGATAACTACAGGACGCAATGGCCCTGGCGCGATTGGGTGATCCATGCATTTAATGAAAACATGCCTTATGATAAATTCGCCACATGGCAACTTGCCGGGGACCTGCTTCCGAATGCTACGAGGGAACAAATCCTTGCAACGGGTTTTAACCGCAACCATAAAATAACTGAAGAGTGCGGTGTAATTGATGAGGAGTATCGTGTAGAATATGTTGTTGATCGTACCAATACTTTAGGCCGTGCATTTCTTGGTGTAACGATCGAATGTGCAAGATGTCATGATCATAAATTTGATCCATTCTCACAAAAAGATTTTTACTCCCTATACGCTTTTTTTAACAACATAAAAGAAGTTGGTCTTGAATCACCGGTAGGCGGACCTGAGACATATGCAAAGAATCCGCGGATGGAAATTACAAAATCAGACTTGGAGGGTGTGCTGAACTTTATTAATAAAACGGATACCAACAAACTTGAAGTATCTGTGATGAAGGACCGGGATACTTTGCGTAAAACATTTCTTCTTTCACGCGGAAATTATGATCAGCCAACAATTGAAGTGCAACCCTCCACGCCTGCATCCATTTTAGCGTTTCCACAAGGATATCCCGGCAACAGGCTTGGATTGGCCGAATGGCTTTTCGATCCCAAAAATCCGCTTACTGCAAGAGTATTTGTAAACAGGATGTGGCAGGAGTTTTTTGGAAGAGGTATTGTAAAATCTGTTGCTGATTTTGGTATGCAGGGAGATCTGCCAACACATCCTGCTTTGCTCGATTGGCTTGCTGTAGATTTCAGGGAACATGGATGGGATATAAAACGACTGGTAAAACAGATCGTAATGTCGGCAACTTATCGTCAATCTGCAATTACATCACCTGATAAATTAAAAGCAGATCCGGAAAATATCTATCTCTCTCATGCGCCGCGTGTTCGTTTCTCTGCAGAAGTAGTGAGAGATATGATTTTAGCAAGCAGCGGTTTACTAAACAAAACTATTGGCGGCCCAAGTGTAAAACCCTATCAGCCACCCGGCTTATGGGAGCTTGCTACTTCAGGACGAGGGATCTTACAAACATACAAACAGGATACCGGAGCGCAACTGTACCGCAGAGGTTTATACACGTTTATCAAAAGAACAGTTCCTCCGCCGGCCATGATGATCTTTGATGCAAGCAACCGTGACCAATGTGAAGCAAGAAGGCTGCGCACCAATACTCCATTGCAGGCATTGATCATGATGAATGATCCAACCATGCTGGAGGCTTCACTTGCTTTATCGGACAAATTACTGCAAGGTGGCAATTCACCGGAAGCGGCTATCAGCAATGGTTTCAGAAGGATCATCTGCAGGCAGCCGGAGAAAAAAGAAACAGATATTCTTCTTCATTACTGGAAGGAACAACAAGCTTATTTTGCCCGTAATCCGGAGGCTGTAAAAAAAACATTGCAGGTTGGAGAATATAAACCAACAACTGAATCAACAGCAAATCTTGCTGCAATGATGCGGGTAATGCAGGTAATTTATAATATGGAAGAAGCCATAACAAAAACATGATTGTAAATCAATGGCGATTAGTTAAGTAGATATCTCCTTTGTCGGCCCCGATGTTTCGGGGTAAACTATGACAAAATTCTGCTCCGAAGCCTGCCTTCGGCAGACAGGCTTGTCATTCGAGGCAGGAGGAATCTCATTACGAATAAATCTTTTTAGTTACTTAACTCTATACAATGAATAAAGAATTATTAGAACGTAGTTTGAATATAAACCGCCGGCGTTTTCTCTCGAGGCTCAGTATTGGTTTGGGCAGTGCGGCGTTAGGTTCTTTATTGATCCCGGACCTGTTCAGCGGTTCAGGAGAAGAGGAAAATAATATTTTATCGGGTATTCCTCATTTTGCACCAAAAGCAAAACGTGTTATTTATTTATTTCAGAATGGTGCGCCTTCACAATTAGAATCTTTTGATTATAAGCCTACGCTGACAAAGATGATGGGAAAGGACCTGCCTGAATCTGTTCGCATGGGTCAACGCCTGACAGGAATGACTGCGAAGCAAAAAACTTTTCCATTAGTTGGCTCTTACTATAAATTCAGTCAATATGGGCAAGCCGGTGCATGGGTAAGTGAATTGTTTCCAAACATGGCCAAAATTGTAGATGATCTGTGCATCATCAAAAGCATGCACACTGAGGCAATTAATCACGATCCTGCGTTGACCTTTTTTCAAACCGGTGCGCAGCAGGGAAACAGGCCAAGCATGGGTTCATGGGTGAGTTATGGTTTGGGAACGGAGAATAAAAACCTTCCTGCATTTTGTGTTTTGTTGTCAAGAGGTAAAGGCAATGGTCAGGGTGTATATTCTAAGTTATGGTCGAATGGATTTTTGGATTCGATCTACCAGGGTGTGCAATTCAGCAGCGGTGAAAACCCGATATTGTATTTACAGGATCCAGACGGTATGGACAGAACAGCAAGAAGAGATATGCTCGATAAAGTTTCCGAGCTGAATGAAAGAGAATATAAAAATTTTGGCGATCCCGAGATTGCCACAAAAATTCAGCAGTATGAAATGGCGTATCGCATGCAAACTGCTGTTCCCGAAATACTGGATGTGTCTAAAGAACCTGATGATATTGTAAAATTGTATGGCTCTGAATGTTTGGTGCCCGGTACTTATGCGGCTAATTGTCTGCTTGCAAGAAAACTTTCGGAAAATGGTGTACGCTTTGTGCAGTTGTATCACCAGGGATGGGACCAGCATGGCAATCTTCCGAATGAAATGAAAGGACAGGCGAAAGATGTTGACCAGGCTTCGGCAGCGCTTATCATTGATCTGAAACAAAGAGGATTACTTGATGAAACATTGGTGATATGGGGTGGCGAATTTGGCCGCACAAATTATTGCCAGGGTGAAATGACGGCTGATAATTATGGCAGGGATCATCATCCGCGTTGCTTTTCGATCTGGATGGCCGGTGGCGGCGTTAAGCCTGGAATTGTTTATGGTGAAACAGATGAATTTGGTTACAACATTGTAAGCAATCCTGTGCATGTACACGATTTCCAGGCAACAGTTTTAAATCAGTTAGGTCTTGATCATGAAAGGCTCACATTCCGCTTCCAGGGCAGGCGTTATCGTTTAACTGATGTGGAAGGAAAAGTGGTTAGAGATATTCTTGCGTAATTTTTTATGAGCCGGGCAATTGTACATGTATGAGGCTTCCGTTGCCACGCTCGCTTGTGCGTTCAAATCTCTACGCAACAAAAGCGTGGTAGCTTGTTCCGAACTTTATTTCGGGATCGCACACTTGTACTTGAGGAATTTTGTTGAACAACGCGAAGACAGATGCCTTATTCCCTGTCTGCCGACAGGCAGGTTCGGCATGACAAGCTTAAGTTTTTTTATTAAACTGAAAATTCATTCTTCAGTTTTCATTTTTCCACGATTTGTCACCCTGACGAAGGAAGGGTCTGTTGAATTGATTATTTTTCTATAAACAAGCAGCTCCTACGGAGCAGATCGAATTAATTGCCGGGAAATGTGTCACGTAGTGGCATCCTCTTAATGATAATAAAGAATATTTATTAAGACTTCGTTAGGAGTCACCTGAAAAATAGTCGTCTTTTGAAGAGTTATTGATATTCGTTAATAATTAAAAGGTATTTGTGCATTGTCTCGTCAAATTCGATAAAATAAGCAAAAAGCACAGGAGTGCGACGCAAGAGAAGATTCCATGAAATACAAATGCTGGTAACAAAAAAATCTAATTAAAATGAAACGCAGAACATTTATACAACAAACCGGTTTGATCGCAGGCAGTATTATTATCACAAAAGATCTGTTTGCAAAGCCAAAAGGAAACGTATATGGATACAATGGCATGCAGTATCGCATGGATGAAAAATGGGGTGCATTGAATCCTAAAATACATCCTGTAAATGATTGCCACGAAATGGTGCAGGATAAACAAGGCCGCATTATTTTGTTAACTAATGAAACGAAAAATAATATTCTTATCTATAATAAATCAGGAAAATTATTGTATACCTGGGGACATGAATTTCCGGGAGGACACGGCCTTACATTACATAATGAGGGTGGTGAAGATTTTTTGTACATTACCGATATAGTGCGTCACCGGGTATATAAAACAACAATTAACGGCAAATTGCTGATGAGAATTGATTACCCTGCGGAAACAGGGGCTTATACAAAGAGCGAAGAATTTGTACCTACAGAAACAACTGTACTGGAGAATGGTGATTTTTATATCGCAGATGGTTACGGGGCACAATACATTATGCATTATGATGCAAATGGGAAGTTGAAAAATTTCTTTGGCGGAAGAGGTGAAGGCGATGAACATTTTGATAATGCGCATGGCATTACCATTGATACAAGACAGGAGCAACTAACATTATTGATCACAGACAGATCACGCAATTGTTTTAAACGTTTCTCGCTGGATGGAAAATTGATTGAAGTTATTTCATTACCAGGCGCCTGCGTTTGCAGACCTGTTATTCATGGTGATCATCTTTATGCAGCAGTACTGCGCTCGCCCAACTTAGATGCAGCAGGAACAGGCTTTGTAACCATACTGGATAAAAATAACAGGGTGGTTTCCAATATTGGTGGCACAGAACCAATTTATAAAGATGATAAATTGCAACCCATGGCACAGGCAGAAAAAATATTTGTGCATCCGCATGATGTGTGTGTGGATGATGAGAAAAATCTTTATGTGGCACAATGGAATTCCGGCAAAGTATATCCTTATAAATTTACCCGCGTATAATTTTTCTAAACAATTAAACTACTTCTGTCTGACTGATTCTCTCTGACTATTCTATATATGCAACCATTCAAAAGAATTAGTGAAAGCATTTTATTTGGTGGAATTATCTTCCTGCTTTTTATTCTCATTTTTCAACATTCAGTTAATATACCGTCATGGCTGCAGGTAGCCGGGAGAATGCACCCGATGTTTCTTCATTTTCCTATCGTATTATTATTGTTGTCTTTTTTCACCTTTTGGTTGCCGTTGCGAAGTGAGAATACTGAAGTATATAATGTCCTGAGACTGATTGCTGCTTTGTCTGCAGTAATCACTGCAATTATGGGCTTATTATTATCCATTGGTGATAACAGGAGTGGCGAAGTATTGGAATGGCATGAATGGGGCGGGATCAGTATTGCAATTATTGGATTTCTTTTTTATTCCTTTCATTCATTTTTTGAGCACAGGAAATTTTTTGGCAAATCATTTACGATCATTGCCGCCGCCGCTCTTACGCTCACAGGTCATTTTGGCGCTGAGCTTACACATGGCGATGATTATTTATTAGCACCTATTGAACAGGAAAAGAAAATGGTGCCACCCGATAAAGCAATTGTTTTCCAGGATGTGATCAGACCTGTTTTTGAAAGAAAATGTTTTGGTTGTCACGGTGAAGCAACCATAAAAGGAGGATTATCACTGGCTGATTCAATGGGTCTGATAAAAGGTGGAAAAACAGGCCCTCTCTTTATTCCCGGCCAGGCATCATTAAGTTTAATGATCAGGCGTATCCATCTTCCCGAAGATGAAAAAAAACATATGCCGCCCAAATCAAAACCCCAATTGACCGATGAAGAGATTGCATTGTTGCATGCATGGATACAATCAGGCGCGGTGCTGAACCAAAAATTAATTTCATTGCCTGCAAAAGATTCATTCAGGATGCTGGCTTCCCGCTACCTGTCTCCCGATGAAAATATTACTGATCAAACCGTATATGATTTTCCTGCTGCAGATGAAGACAAAATTAAATCGCTTAATACCAATTATCGTGTAATCGAGCAGCAGGGAATAAATTCTCCGGCTTTGGCTGTGCATTTTTATGGTAAGAATAATTACTCCTCAAAAGCCCTGGAAGAATTACTCGCGCTGAAACAGCAGATCACCGAATTAACTTTGGCGCGCATGCCCGTGAAAGATGCCGAGATGAATTTGATTCAACAAATGCCAAACCTCGAAAAACTTAATCTTAATTATACGGAAGTTACTGATAAAGGAATTGAGCAATTAAACGGTTTAAAAAAATTACAGGAGGTTGCATTATCAGGTACTGCTGTTACACAAAATGCATTAATGAAATTATTACCGCTTCCCCAGTTAAGTTCAGTATTTATTTGGAATACAAAGATCGACAGCATACAGGCGGCCTCTCTTCAAAATAAATTTAAAAAAGTAAAAATCGAAACAGGCTTTATAGATAATGGACAAACAATGATAGCACTAAGTCCTCCAGTTATACAAACACCAACAGGTATGTTTGATAAGCGTGAACAAATTGAAATGAAACATCCATTTAAAGGTGTAGAGATCCGGTATACCCTGGATGGCACAAAACCTGATAGTGTGAATAGCGCTTTGTATAAAGAGCCAATTAATATCAGCAATGATATCACACTTAATGCAAGAGCGTTTAAAAAAGGATGGTATGGAAGTGAACCTGTTCAGGCTGTCTATATTAAAAAAGGTTATAAACCTGATTCAATTGAACTCATTACACAACCTGATCCAAAATATAAATTAACAAAGCCTGATCTTCTTACAGACAATGATTTAGGTGATATTAATTTTGGAATTGGAGGATGGCTTGGCTATAGGAAAACCGACGCTGCATTCTATTTGTATTTTAATCAGGCAACGACGGTGCAACAGGTGCTGCTGAATATGTTACAGATTACAGAGCAATATATATTTCCACCTGTTAAATTAGAAGTGTGGGGCGGGACAGATAAACAACACATGAAACAATTAGGTATGCTCACGCTACAAATGCCTAAAAAAAATGAGCCGCCTGTATTGATACAACCACAAATCAGGTTTGCGGCAACCGAAGTAAAATGTTTAAAGATCGTCGCTCAACCAATCAAATCTCTTCCTTCATGGCACCAGGGAAAAGGCGAACGGGGCTGGGTTTTTATAAGTGAAATTGTGGTGGACTAATACTTAAAAAGAGCAGATTTCTTAAACAGGTTTTCCGTCTTCAAATTAGAAATCGTTACTGCTGAAATGTCCGCCAATTTCAAGTATACGGTATGGCTGGCCAATCTTCCGCGCTTCCTTTTCAAACTCTTGCGGATCTGCTGTATTAAAGGTGAACATATCGTAATGGCATGGAATAACCATCCCGGCCTGGATTTCTTTTCCAAGCCGTGCTGCTTCTTCGAAATTTAAATTTCCTGCGACTCCTCTTGAAGGATCATTGCCATTTATAGGCAATAACGCAAGATCTGCCTCGAATGGTTTTAATAACTCGATCATTTCATCGTACCATAATGTATCACCGCTATGATATATGCTCCACTTTCCAAAACGAATTACGTATCCCATAAATTTGCAATTGCCCTCTTCATCTCTTTCTATTTCATTATGTTTAGCAGGTATACCATGAAACGTAAATCCTTCAATAGCTATACTTTCTTCATCATTTAATCCCGCAGGAAAATCTTTTGCTACCAGCACCCGCTCACTAACAAAGTTTCTGTTTGCTTCAGGAATGATGAAAGTAATGTTGGGATTATTTTTGATGATTGGTATTAAAGTTTCACCATCCAGATGATCCGTGTGATTATGACTTGATGAAACGATTGAAATATTTTTCAGTAACTGCGGGTCCACAACTCTTTCACTCATGCGGATATGCGGCTTATTGGTAGCTGCATATTTTTTTGTGAGAGAATCTGAAAGATAAGGATCGATCAAAACTCTTTTCCCTTTCCACAACAGTAAATAACCACTTTGTCCCAGCCACCACAGGTGAAAATTTTTTTTATCACCCTGGTATTTTTCAACCTCGGCAATAAACCCTTGATCTTTTACAATTGCAGGAATTAAATTCATCTAAAAGCACTTTTTTATTTTACTAGTTCACTGCCTACCTCCAACTGGAAAACCAGAAACTGGCAACTGGTAACGTGTAACTATAAACGCTCTCTTACCAATTTTGCTCCCTTCACCATATTCACAAGCTTTTGTCTTGCCGCCCATCTTGCGGTTTGACTAAGGCCACAATCCGGTGCAACAGATAATTTTTCAGCAGGAACATATTTCATGCAACGTTCTATTCTTTCAGCTACATCCTTTACAGATTCTATGTAATAATTTTTTACATCGACAATGCCAACCGATACGTCCATTTTTTCTGCAAAGGGTTGAAGCAATTCTATTTCCGCAAATTCCCGGTTCGACATCTCAATGTGTATCTCGTCAACGGTGAGTTCAAGAAAGTCCGGCAGCATTGGTTTAATACTTCTGTAGCCGACAGGTCTTCCTTTAAAGTTCCCAAAACACATATGTGTCGAAAGCCTGCACTTACCAACGATCGGTTTTACCGTGCGATTAAAAATATCTGCAAATTTTTTTGTGTCTTCTTTATAAGCGTAGCAACTCATGGATGGTTCATCAACAGTTATCTCTGTGCAGCCTGCTGCTACTAAGTCTTCCAGCTCTTTCCTAATGATCGGCAATAAAGCTTCGGTGATTGCATAACGGTCTTTATATCTGTCGTTTGGTAATAATCTCCCGCTCAATGTATAAGGGCCGGGAACACTTGTCTTAAGAACCGGTCCCTGTGGAGCAAGCTTTTTCAGCCGTAAAAATTCCTTTACTGCTCCC
>DATBFI010000683.1:0-11285 GCA_036558585.1 Chitinophagaceae bacterium | reverse complement strand
TCATTCTCTGTCTGCCGACAGGCAGGTTCGGGATGACAAGCTTAAAGTTCTTTGATGTAGCTGAAAATTTTACTCTCAGCTTATACATATTCTTCAGCTTGTCATCCCGACGTTAGGAGGGAACTATAACCAAACATTTATGCGTCTGTATGTGACATAACCGGCGATGCCATATAAATAAAAGCTCGGTTCATGATAATTTAAAAAATCAATAAGTTTAGGTGATCTTATAAAGTCAAAACACATCACTCGTCAATGAAAAAAGTCTTCGTTGTTTCTTTATTGTTTACCGCGTATCTCGCATGTAAACAGGCTGAAAAACCATCTTACGGCACAAATGAATGGAGAGAATATTTAGGCGGTCCCGAACGAAATCATTACTCGCCTCTTGTTCAGATCAACAAAAATAATGTTCAGCAACTGAAAGTAGCATGGGAGTATCATACACTCGATTCAGGGCAGATCCAATGTAACCCGATCATAGTTGATGGCGTTTTGTATGGGATGACTGCAACAACAAGACCCTTTGCTTTAAATGCAGCAACAGGCAAAGAAATATGGAAAGGAATGAGTGAAGGACCTGACAGTTATAGTACCAGCAGAGGCGTAGCCTATTGGGAAGATGGTAATGATAAACGCATATTGTACACAAGTGGTCCATGGTTACATGCATTGGATGCCCGAACGGGTAAACCAATTATTTCTTTTGGTGATAGCGGACGTGTAAGTTTGAAGTCAGGATTGGGCCCAACGAGTGAAGACAAAATGGTTATTTCCAATACGCCCGGAACTATTTATGAAGATTTGCTTATAATGCCTCTTCGTGTTTCAGAAGGGACAGATGCATCCCTTGGACACATTCAAGCTTTTAATATCAGGACAGGAAAACTTGCATGGGCGTTCCATACTATTCCGCAGCCCGGTGAATATGGTTATGATACCTGGCCTAAAGACACTTATAAAAATATTTCCGGTGTTGGGGCTGCTAACAACTGGAGCGGCATGTCTGTAGATCGTAAACGAGGAATCCTTTATGTACCTACCGGCTCGGCTGCTTACGATTTTTATGGAGCAAATCGTAAAGGGACTAACCTCTTTGCCAATTGCTTACTTGCCTTAGATGCAAAAACCGGAAAACGTATCTGGCATTTTCAACTGGTGCATCATGATATTCTTGACAGGGACCCTCCGGCTCCGCCGAATCTTATTACAGTTAAACACGACGGCAAGCTTGTTGATGCTGTTGCCCAAATTACCAAACAAGGTTTTGTATTTGTATTCGACAGGGAAACAGGCGAACCATTATTTCCTGTTAAAGAAACTCCTGTTCCTTCATCTGATATTCCGGGAGAACAATCATGGCCTACGCAACCTTTACCGGAAAAGCCTGCGCCGTATGCGAGACAACTCGTTACAGAGAAAGATATCAACCCTTACGCAGAGAATAAGCAGGAACTTATTGACACCTTGCGCAAAAGCCGTTCAGAAGGACCCTTCACTCCACTGAGTGAACGAGGTACTATCATTTATCCAGGATTGGATGGCGGCGGAGAGTGGGGAGGAGCTGCAGTAGATCCCGACGGGATAATTTACATCAACAGCAATGAGATGGCATGGAGAATTTCTTTGGGGCCTGCTTCATCCAAGGATCAAAATATAAGTATGAGTCCCGGTCAGAGCTTATATGTTGCAAACTGTACGGCGTGTCATGGCACTAATCGTTTAGGAAACCCGGCAAGCGGATACCCATCTCTTCTTGATATCGGAAGCCGCAGAAAAAGAGAGAGTGTATCCAATATCGTTTCACATGGCAAGGGCATGATGCCGGCTTTTCCCAAATTCACCGAAGAACAAAAAAAATCTCTTGTGGGATTTTTATTTGGTGATGAAAAAGCGGCTCCCGTTCCTCCCAAAGAACCCGGATTGAATAACAAAACAAAAAATGATTCTGAAATTTCTTACTCAATTTCTGGTTACAGTAAATTTTTAGATAAGAATGGTCTGCCTGCTATTCGTCCGCCGTGGGGCACTTTGAATGCTATCGATCTTAATACCGGCGAATATGTGTGGAAGATACCTTATGGTGAAATTCCCGAACTAATAGGCAAAGGCCCTGGTGCGCAAGGTGCTGAGAGCTATGGCGGCCCTGTAATTACTGCCAGCGGGTTGTTGTTCATTGCAGGTACAAAAGATGGCTATTTCAGGGTATATGATAAAACAAATGGTAAACTGCTTTGGCAAATGCAGTTACCTGCTGCCGCTTTTGCTACACCAAGCACTTATGAGGTAAATGGTAAACAGTATATTGTTATGGCTTGCGGCGGCACAAAGCTTGGCGCTAAGGGGGGTGATAGTTATGTGGCATTTGCGTTGCCGTAACGCCCCCCATCCCCTAAAGGGGGGTAAAAGAAGGAAATGATATTGAATACAATATTTGATTTTCGTGTTTCGAACTTGGTATAATTTCTTTGCATCTTATTTTCTTAACGAGCCTTACGAGAAGATAACATTTCACGCAAAGTAAGAAAGAGCAAAACTCTAAGTACAATTCTTTGAGGCTTATTTTCTTTGCACACTTTGGGAGAAAAATGATCTATGCATTACTCAAGAAGAAAATTTATAGCAATTACTTCAGCTGCAGCAACAGCAACGGCGCTGCCTGCTTACGCGTTTAATAAAAAAATAAAAGTTCCGGTTTATGCTCATTTGTGGGTGTACGCAAGCAGGTATCCTCCTGATTGGGACTGTACGCCAATACTCGATGATGTTTTCAGCGATCTGAAATATGCAGGTTTGGAAGGTGTAGAACTAATGGAAGTCCTGCTTCGTCATAATGATGCAGTATCAAGATTAAGTGATCTAATTCACAAATATGAATTGCCCGTAACAGGAACTTCCTATTACGGTGACATGTGGAATAAAAATGAGCATGAAAAAATTTTAAAAGATATTGAACTGGTTGTTGAGCGACTGCATGTTGTTGGCGGAACAATGCTTGGGATTACTGTTGGTGATGCAAAACGTGTAAAAACAGAAGAAGAATTAGACGCGCAGGCAGATTTACTGAAAAAAATTATTGTAGTGTGCGATAAGAATAAAGTAGAGCCTAATCTTCACAATCACACTTTTGAAGTAACAAATGGCCTTTATGATTTAAAAGGTACTTTGACAAGAATTCCGAACATAAAACTTGGCCCTGATTTAAACTGGCTTGTGCGTGCCGGTGTTGATCCTGTTTGGTTCATTAGAACTTATGGTCATCAAATGGTGTATATGCATATTCGTGATCAAAAAGTGGACGGGAAATGGACAGAAGCAGTGGGTGAAGGAGTAATTGATTTTCCGGCCATTGCAAAAACATTAAAAGAAATAAATTATACCGGTAAAGCTGCCATAGAGCTTGCATTTGACGATCCGCCAAAAAATCCCGTAAAAGAAGATTGGAAGAAAAGCCGGGAATACGTAAAAAGAATTTTTGGCTGGTAAAGGCAGGATATGAAATATTATTATGCCTGCCCTGATCATGAAAATTTTTATGAAGTAGGGATAAATTCTTTCTTAATTTATTTTATCAGTGTTATTAAAATAACTATTTTGCATGTCCGAAAAAACCCTAGAACTATGAAACGGGCAAATTACGGACCCTCTGAAATTGATCAGCTTCTCGACACGATCAGAAGCTTTAATTCTGCCATTGGCAGTTATGAACAACATGCAATTCTTACGGATGATTTCACTTATTCTGTAAAACTAAGTAATGGCACTATTCGTATTTACGCAGAAGAACTGCAGGACAAAAAAGCGTTGCCACGGGAACGCTTAAGAGATATTGCAGCACGATTTAATGAACGGTTTTAGTTATATTCCTCTTTCACTTTAATATAGCTTTTTTATATTCATGGTTTTATTCTGCTCAATGTTGATTATTTCATTTAAAGACCAACCAGTTATCCTACGTAGTTCAAACTTTTTTTAATTTTTTCTTTTAACAGAATTTAATACAATAGATCATTGCAATCTTCGTTTTTATCCCACTAAATATTTGTAAATTGTTTTACCCATTTAAACCTTTAAACTTATATTATGCCTTATCGTAATCATTATAATGACTATTTTAAAAATGGCCATAAACTTTATGAACATGCTGCTTATCGCCATAATGCAGATTTGCCAACAAGAGAATTTGTAAACTGGAATATTTCAAAAGTAATATGGGTGATATCCATCATACTTGTAGTTATTTCAATTATTTTATTTACTTCACCCCACATTAATCCACAGATAACTTATTGACTCCTTTTTTCATTAATACCCATTTTGTTATTTTTTATTAATGTTGGCCTTTACGCCAACATTTTTTTATTTGTTTCTTTCCCTCTACATTTTCCATATACACTACCTGCTCAAAAACTTCGCGGCCCTCTTCAAAAACAAAAAATATTGGCATTATTTTTCTATTAGCCTTAAATAATTATGCTGGAATTAGCAGAAGATATAGAACTAACGCACAGGGAGTTTTTAAGAGCCGATAAAAATTATGTGAAGGCTGCAGAGTTTGTTAACCTCATTTATGTAAAAGATACAGATCCGGGTATTACCCGTTTAAAAAAAGGTAAGGGATTTGCATACATTCTCGAAGAAAAAGTATTAACAAATAAAAAAGATATTGAACGAATAAAAAAGCTGGTAATACCACCAGCGTGGACAAACGTATGGATATGCCTCTTTGAAAACGGTCACTTGCAGGCAACCGGTTATGACGTAAAACAGCGTAAACAATATCTGTATCATCCGTTGTGGCAGCACCTCCGCAATGAAACTAAGTTTCACCGGTTGTATGAATTTGGAAAAGCTTTACCACAGCTACGGTTAAAACTGGAACAGGATATTGCAGCTAAAGAATTAACCCAACAGAAGGTTTTAGCTACTATAATAAGCTTAATGGAGCGCACTTATATACGTGTGGGAAATACGGATTATGAAAAAATGTATGGTTCTTATGGACTTACAACACTTAAAGACAAACACGTCAATATTTCAGGCGATAAGATCATTTTTTCATTCAAAGGGAAAAAAGGTATTTTCCATAATATCACTTTACATAATAAAAAATTAGCAAGGATAGTTAAAGAATGCCGCGACATTCCAGGCAAGGAGTTGTTTCAGTATTATGATGCCGAAGGCAATAAAAAGCCAATTGATTCGGGAATGGTGAATAATTACATAAGGGAAGCTACAGGCATGGATTTTACTACTAAAGACCTGCGCACCTGGGCTGGAACTATACAAGCTTTACAAGCTTTTTGGGCGCTTGGAGAAGCGGTCACGGAAAGTGAATGCAAAAAAAATATTGTTGCGGCATTAGACAAAGTAAGCCAGAAATTAGGCAACACCCGTACCGTCTGCAAAAAGTATTATATACATCCCCTATTATTAAAATTGTACGAAGAAAAAAAACTGGCAAAGTATTCCGGGGAATTAAATAAATTAGAAGAACCCGATAATAAAACCGGTCTAACCTGCGAAGAACAAATATTAATGAAGATCCTGAAAAATGGGATCTGAAAATAGCCCGTTGCAATAGATATCTCAATGAACTCCTGGAAAGAATAATTGTTATTAAAAAGGCATTGATTTTGTTTTTAATAACTTTAGTAGGGTATTTCTTTGTATAGTTATGAACGCATTTTTAAATTGCTTTGAGGAAATCACTGGTAAAATGATAAGAAGATAACTCTCTCGGTGTTAAATTGTAGAAAAAATGGTCAGCATTTAAGAAAAGAGACTTTTTAATTGCGGAAAATCTTACCCATATCCCAAACGAAACAAAAAACTGACAGCAATAAATAATACCTTTAAAGGCAGTTAAGTAAAATAATGAATTTAAAACTACAATTTTTATAAATCAATAAATTAACAATGCAAAAAATACTGGTTGTAGACGATGATAAAGATATGTGCTTTTTACTGGAACGTTTCTTATCAAAACATGGATTTGAGGTTATTGTTTGCTTTAACGGAAAAAGAGCATTGGAAGTTCTTGATGAGCACAACATCTCTCTTGTATTAACTGATTTTCGTCTGGAAGATATGGACGGAAAAACATTGCTTCTAAAAATTAAAAAAACAAAGCCGGACCTGCCTATAATCATTATAACAGGATACAGCGATGTAAAGATTGCTGTAGATGTAATAAAAATTGGTGCCTTTGATTATGTTACCAAACCGTTATTCCCCGATGAAATTCTTATAAAAATTAAAGAAGCTTTATTAATCAGTCAACAGGCCACCGTACACGAAGAAATTATAGAGCCACATGTTATCGTAGCACGAACGAAGGAAAAACCGTATGTTACCCATGGACAATATATTTTTGGAGACAGCCCCGCATTTAAAAAGATTTTGAACCAGATATTACTGGTGGCGCCCACAAATTACAGTGTAATTATCTATGGTGAAACCGGTACGGGAAAAGAAGTGATCGCAAATGAAATTCATAATCATAGTAAAAGAAAAGATAAACCATTTGTAGCTATTGATTGTGGAGCTCTTTCAAAAGAGCTTGCGGGAAGCGAATTATTCGGTCATGAGAAGGGTGCTTTTACCGGGGCATTAAGTCAGAAAATTGGCAGCTTTGAACTTGCCAATGGCGGTACAATTTTCCTTGATGAAGTGGCCAACTTATCCTACGATATACAAATATCTCTCTTGCGCGTGGTTCAGGAAAGAAAAATGAGAAGGGTGGGCGGCACTAAAGATATTGATCTTGACGTAAGGATAATTGTTGCATCAAACGAACTTCTCTGGAGCGCGGAAAAAAAAGGGAAATTCAGGGAAGATCTTTATCACCGGTTTAATGAATTTAGCATAGAAGTACCTCCCCTGCGTGAAAGAAAAGATGACATTCTTTTATTTGCACAACATTTTCTCATGCTCACTAATAAAGAGCTGGGTAAAAATGTAAAGGGCTTCACGCTTGAAACAGAAAAGGCATTAAAATCTTATCCATGGCATGGAAATTTGCGTGAATTGAAAAATGTAGTAAAAAGAGCTACTCTTTTAACAGATAGTAATTTTATAGAAGTACATTCTCTTCCTTTTGAAATATCTCACTTTAATAAACTTCAGTTTGATCATGCAAGCGAGGAAAATGCCAAACCGGAATTACCGGAAACATCTGCATTAGTTCCAGCAGAAGAAGAACCGGCCACCCCTCTTTCTTTAGGTGAAAATAATTTCAAAAAGGCTGTTTATAATGCTGAGTTTAAAATAATCATGGATGCAATGGCTAAGGTTAATTTCAATAAGAGTGAAGCCGCAAGACTTTTAAACATTGACAGGAAAACCCTTTACAATAAGCTTAAACAATACACCGATAATTTATAGTGGGGCAGGAATAAGTAAAAACACAAATGGGCAATAATTCCTCGAATCATACTATAAGGGTGCTTATCATAGATGACGATGAAGATGATTTCTTCATAACATCTGACCTGATACGCCAAATCCCTGAATACAATTTTAAAATTGATTGGTGCTACAACTATAACCGGGCTATTGAATTAATTAAAGCATGCTGCTACGATATTTATTTTGTTGATTATAGATTAGGTATAAAAACTGGTTTGGATCTGTTGAAAGAAGCATATAAGTTCAATTGTGAAGACCCTATAGTCCTTCTAACCGGTAAGGGCAATAAGCTTATTGATGTAGAAGCGATGCAAACAGGCGCAACTGATTATCTGATTAAGTCAGAACTGTCGGTTGATAAATTAGAGAGATGTATTCGTTATTCTCTTGAAAGGGCCAGCGCACTTAAAAAGATCAGATCTAACGAGCGCAAATACCGTTATATATTTGAACATTCAAAAGATGCAGTTTTTATTGCAGATGAGCAATTGGTTTTCCACGATATGAATGACGCCACAACTAAATTATTGGGTTACACAAAAGATGAATTAAAGCAACTAAGCATATTCGATTTACTGGCAAATAAAGATCTCGTTCCTGTTTTTAAAAAAGCTGCTGCGGGTGAAGAAATTGCGGATGATCTTGAAATAGAATTACTAACAAAAGACAACGACATACGACACTGTATTATATCCATTACTAATGAAAAAGAGGATGGTGCAAAAATACAATTCCAGGGATTTGTACATGATATAACAAATCTTAAAAAGGCAGAAAAAGCAAACCTGCAAATTGAAAAACTTGCTGCTGCCGGGAGATTGGTACGCACATTAGCGCACGAGGTTAGAAATCCCCTGAACAACATAAACATGTCTGTTGAGCAGCTTAAAAATGAGGTAAGTGAAGACCTGTCTTTTTACCTGCATATCATTTATAAAAACAGTAATCGCATTAATGACCTGATAAAAGAATTACTTGATTTTTCAAAACCAAGCGAATTATCATTTGAAAAGAAATCTCTTCAATCGATTATAGATAAGACAATCGCTCAGGCACTTGACAGGATCATTTTAAAGCATATTAATCTGCAGTTAGAGTATGATAGTAATCCAGCCTTTATTCTTGCTGATGAAAATAAATTAACTATCGCTTTTCTCAATTTGTTTATAAACGCAATTGAAGCAATGGAAGCAGAAAAAGGAAAACTGGTTATTGAAATTATACATGGGGATCCGGGCCATATAGTTAATATTCGCGACAATGGATGTGGGATCGCCCCTGAAAATTTATCCAAATTATTTGAGCCCTATTTTACTTCAAAAAGAAATGGCGTTGGCTTAGGCCTTGCATCCACACTTAATATTATAAAATCCCATCAGGGTAAAATTGAAGTACATTCAAAAATAAACAAGGGTACTACGTTTAGTATTTTATTTCCAACCATTTCATACTTCAAATCAGAAATAATCGAGTAGCAAATGCAATTCGGGCCGGGAATTTTATTTCGGGCTCTTAGCGAAACAATAAATTATTGCACATACTGTAGAATTATCTTCTCATTCTTCCGAATAGTCTCATATAAAAAATTATGGCAAGATTTTTTAAAGGAATATGGTTAATAAATTCTTTTTATGAGAAGTCTATTGTATTTATTCGCGGTAATATTATTGATAGGCTGGCTACTGGGTGTATTTGTTTACAGCGCTACAGGACTCATACATATACTGATAGTGCTGGCTATAATTTCCTTTTTGTTGGGCATTATAAGAAGAGGCCAGGTATAAAAGCCAGTGCTTCAATAATCTTTTGAAGCCGGGGGCTGATTATTTTAATTAGCCCCAAAACTTCTATTTACATTCGATCATTTACCCACTCTTCTCTCCTGTTAATTTGAAAGTTATGGCAACCGCAAAGAAAAAAGAAGCCGAAAAGAAAAAAGTGAATATTCCTCAAACCCAGGAAAAACCCGGCGCTGAAAAGGAAATGAAACAAAAGCCTGTTTCTGAAAAACCAGGACAAGCAAGTTGTAATAAATTACAAAATCGCATTGCATTAATCACAGGCGGCGACAGCGGTATTGGGAAAGCCGTTTCATTATTGTTTGCAAAAGAGGGCGCTGATATAGCTATTATTTATCTTAGTGAATCAAAAGACGCAAAAGAAACAAAACAAAAAATTGAAAAACAATACCAAAGAAAATGCCTGTTGATTGAAGTGGATATTACCGACGAAAATCTCTGTAACAAATCGGTTGAAAAAGTAATAGACACCTATGGCAGAATTGATATTTTAATTAATAATGCGGCCACGCAATATGATGCAAAAGAATTAACCGATATAAAAACGGAGAACATGCTTAAAACTTTTCAAACAAACATATTCTCCATGTTCTGGATAACAAAAGCTGCTTTACCATACATGAAAAAGGGCTCAGCAATTGTAAATACAACGTCTGTCACGGCCTACAGGGGCAGTCCCCATTTAATAGATTATGCGGCAACAAAGGGAGCGATTGTTGCTTTTACAAGAAGTCTTGCAGGAAATCTTGTAAAAAAAGGAATACGTGTAAATGCTGTGGCGCCAGGCCCTATCTGGACCCCATTGATCACTTCATCATTCGATAAAGAACAAGTTGCGAAGTTTGGAAGTGACTCCCCCATGGGACGCCCGGGACAGCCTGCAGAAGTAGCTCCCTGTTATCTCTTCCTTGCGTCTGATGATGCATCTTATATGACAGGCCAGGTCCTGCATCCCAACGGAGGTGAAATTATTAATGGTTAATATCGTTCAGCAAATTGAAATTACGAGTAAAGATAGCTGCCTTCGTATTGGTTCTGTTTTGTTGGTTTGCAATGACTATTAATCAATTTAACCATTTCCATAAATACTTTTTTGAAGTGAGGATTTTTTGTCCAGTCTACCACACGATGTAACGATGCATTCTTAGGTGCCCATCGCTTTGGTTCGCCATCCAGGCTGATAACAACGCTTGGAGTTTCAAGAGCAGATGCAATATGGGAAACACCGGTACAATTGGATATGAGAAGAAAAGCGTTTTTTATTAAAACACCAACTGCACCAAGACTTGTTTTACCTGTGAGGTCTATCGCTGCATGCTTCATACATTTTTTTACTTCTTTCGTTATATCGATTTCATCGTTTGTGCCGGTGAGCACAACTGTAAATCCACGTTCAATACAATAATCCGCCAATGCTGCGAAACATGCGGGCGGCCATTGTCTTGCCACTCCTCTTGAACCTGCATGTACACACACATAACTTTTTGCAAACAATGGTATGAGTAATTTTCTAAAATCTTCTTCATCTGTTTTTGTTAATGGAAATTCCAGGTGTGTGCCCGCAGATGAAATACCCAGATGCTGCATGAGGAGCAGATGTCTTTCAATTTCATGAACATGCTTAGGATATTCCATAAATAAATTGGAATCTACAAAGCAATCGGCACGATGAAAACCTGCCAGCTGTTTTATGTCAAGACTTTGCAGCATTGAATTAACAATTGTTCCATTACCCTGCATCTGAAGCACAAGGTCAAATTGTTCCTTATGAATGGTTTCTGCAAATTTTGCCCATGCCTCCGGAGAATAAGGTTGCTCCGGTAAACCTGGATAACCGGGAAAATGAATGAACCTGTTAAGATATCCGTTAAATCTTTTTACAAAAGATTCCGCCCAGGGTAATCCCAGTAACGTTATTTCAGCATGTGGATATGCGGCCCTTAAAGAACGAATGGCTGGTATGGCGCATAACAGATCTCCCAGTTGGAGAGCTCTTAATATAGCAATTTTAAATCGGGGGGTTTGTTTCATATAAAAAATGTTTTATAGCGTATAACACCGTATAATGTCCAGAAG